>DATLVQ010000828.1:0-15436 GCA_035577325.1 Bryobacteraceae bacterium
CACCATGGGGTAATAACGGAGATTGTGAAACACGCAATTGGCCAGATTGTTGGCGCGCGCGAGTTTCGCCATCTCTTCAGCCTCGGCTGCGGATGTGGCGAGCGGCTTCTCGCACAGCACGTGCTTGCCGGCTTCGAGCGCGGCCTTGGCCATGGGGAAGTGCAGCGCGTTGGGCGTGCAGACGTGCACGGCCTCGATTTCCTTGTCCTTCAGCAGCGTGCGGTAATCACCGGTGCTGCGCTCGACGCCGACCTCGGCCGCGAACTTCCGGGACTTCTCGTCACTCGACGCGGCGATGGCCACCACTTCCACGTTGCCCACGCGGCGGATACCCTCGGTGTGTACGCGCCCCATGAAACCAGTTCCCAATACGGCTGTTTTTATTTTGCGCATGTCTCGTTTCCGAATCGACTAATGTAACGCAAACCACGGTGCTTTGGTAGCGTGGCACTTTACGATACGTCACGGATGCGGAGCACCCGGATGGCGTCTGTTATTCTAATTTCGAGGGCGCATTGCTCGCATGCGGAACGACTACAGATTTCGAGCCTCGGGCTATTCCTGGTCCAACTACTTCCCGCTGGGCGTGAAGTGGCTGCTTATTTCTAACACCGCCATCTTCGTACTGTGCTTCCTGTTTCCGTCGAGAAGCGTCTTTCAGTGGTTTTCGCTCTCGCCTGAAATGGTGCTGAAACAGCTCGCCGTTTGGCAGCTGGTCACGTACATGTTCCTCCACGGGGGAATCGGCCACGTGCTGTTCAACATGTTGGCGCTGTGGATGTTCGGCATGGATCTGGAACGCGACTGGGGCACGCGGCGGTTCCTGAAGTATTATTTTTTGTGCGGCATTGGCGCTGGACTTTGCGACGTGCTGGTGAACGCCGCGATAGGCAATTTCAATACCCGCACCATTGGATCGTCGGGCGGCATCTACGGGCTGCTGCTGGCTTTCGGGGTGCTCTATCCGGACCGCATCGTCCTGATGAGCTTTCTGTTTCCCATCAAGGCTAAGTACTTCGTGATGATCATTGGCGCCATCGCATTTTTGAACTCCGTTGGCAGCGCCGGAAGCGGCGTGAGCAATGTGGCGCATTTGGGAGGCATGCTCTTCGGCTACCTTTACCTGCGCATGCGCTTCATGAGCTTGGATGTGGGCAAGCTGATACAGCGATACCAGGAATGGAAGTTACAGCGCGCCAAGAGAAAATTTCAGGTTTACATGCGTAAGCATGGCCGCGGCCCGTGGGTCAACTGAGGCCAACACTCTCCAGTTATACTTGAGTTTAAGAAGATCGTGACGGGCGGGAAAGCCTGCCTTATCGCGCAAAACTCTTACATGGCGGAAATGAGCATCATGTGGCTACGTGTAGCGGCCGCGCTGTATTCGATTGGCCTGCTGGATGCCATCCTCACGATTATTCGCCGGCGCGCGCGCCTGTTTCGCGTGGCGCTTGGAGCGCTGACGCTGGCGGCCGTTTTTCACCTGGTTTCCATCGTGGAGGAGGGGTTGGCATTCAAGCATTTTCCGGCGAGCGGATTCTACGAGTCCATGTCGCTCTGCGCTTTTCTGATCACCGCGCTGTTTCAATTCATCTATTGGCGGTACCGATTGGACAGCCTCAGCGTTTTTATCTTTCCGCTGGTATTCGTAATGACGCTGGTGGCCTCGCTCGGCCGACCTGTTTCGAACTCATGGGCGAGTCAGACAGTGCTTGACGCGTGGCTGATGCTGCACGTGGTGCTGGTGCTGCTAGGCTATGCGGCGCTGTTATTCACGGCGGTGGCGGCGGTGCTGTACTTGCTGCAGGAGCGGGAGCTGAAGCGCAAGAAGCCGCGCAGCTTTTACCATCGCCTGCCGCCGCTCGGCACGCTGGACGACCTCATCACGCGCTTCATGGGGTTAGGATTCGTGCTCATTACACTGGCGGTGATCGTGGGCAGCACGTGGGCGTTTGTCGAGTTGGGAACGGGCTGGGTCACAGAACCGAAGATCGCAATATCGATGTTCACCTGGGGCATTTACCTGGCCATGGTTTTTCTGCGCGTCTCCGCCGGCTGGCGCGGGCGAAAGGCGGCGGTGCTGGCCATTACGGCGCTCGGCTGTTCGGCTCTTACGTGGGCGGCGCATGTGCAGTTGCAAAACGTTCTGGTGCGATGAAACTGCTGGTCACCGGCGTCAGCCACAAAACCGCACCCGTGGAGGTCCGCGAGCGGCTGGCATTTTCCGAAACGGCGCTGCCGGCGGCGTTGCGGAGCCTGGTAGCGCGCGAAGGCATTCTGGAAGTGCTGGTGCTCTCGACATGCAACCGCGTGGAGATTGCCGTCAGCGCCGACGATGCTGTCGATCCGGTTAGTACGGTTTCGGCGTTTCTGCAGGAAATTCACGGCGTGGAATCCGCGACTTTGGGGCCGTGCCTCTATCATCACGAAGGGCGCGAGGCCATCCATCACCTGTTTCGCGTGGCCTCCAGCCTGGATTCGATGGTGGTGGGGGAGCCGCAGATTCTGGGTCAGCTCAAGGCGGCTTACGCACAGGCGAAATACAACGACTGCTTGAACGGGCTGCTGGAGAGCGTGGTGGCGCGAGCTTTCAATGTCGCCAAGCGAGTGCGTTCGGAAACCGGCATCGGGCAGATGGCGGTTTCGGTCAGTTATGCGGCGGTGGAGCTGGCGCGCAAAATCTTCGGATCGCTCGATGAGCGCACGGTCATGATTGTCGGCAGCGGCAAGATGTCCGAGCTGGCGGCACGGCATCTGCGCCGGTCGGGCGCCGCGCATATTTTTGTTACCAACCGCACGTTCGAGCGCGCGCAGGAGCTGGCGGCGATTTTTCAGGGCACGCCGGTCGAGTACACCCGTTTTCTCGGCATGCTGCCTGAAGTCGACATTCTGATTGCTTCGAGCGGTGCGCCGCATTGCATCCTGACCAGGGAAGACATGCAGCGCGTCATTAGCGCGCGCCGGAACCGGCCGATGTTTCTCATCGATATCGCAGTACCGCGGAATATAGAACCGACGGTGAATGAAGTGGATAATGTCTTCCTTTATGACATCGATGACCTCCAGGAAGTGGTGAATTCGAATATACGGGAACGCTTTAAGGAAGCCGAGCGCGCCGAGGAGCTGGTGGCGCAGGAGGTCGAGCGGATGATGGCGCGCATCAAGGTGCAGGAGGTGGCGCCGACCATCGTGAGTTTGCAGGAGCAGCTCGAGCAGATTCGCGCCGCGGAGATCGAGCGCCTGCGGCGCAAGCTGGGCACGCTCACGCCCGATCAGGAAGAAGCGCTGGAATCGCTGACGCGCGGCATCGTGAACAAGATCGCCCACGGTCCGATTTCCGAGTTGCGCCGGCAAGCGGGCCGGCCCGACGGCGTGCAAATCATTGATGCCATTCGCCAGGTTTTCCATTTGAAAGACTGATGCTGGTAATCGGTTCGCGGGGCTCACAGCTCGCGCTTTGGCAGGCCAAATGGATCGGCGCGCGTTTGGCCGAGCGCGGGCAGGAAACGCGTATCGAGATTATCAAGACGACTGGCGATAAAATTACCGACGTGCCGCTCGCGAAGGTCGGTACGAAGGGACTGTTCACGAAAGAGATTGAAGAGGCGCTGCTCGATGGACGCATCGATCTGGCGGTGCACAGCCTGAAGGATCTACCGACGGAGATTCCCACGGGATTGACCATCGCCGCCATACCGCAACGTGAAGACGCGCGCGATGCACTGGTGGGCGCGAGGCTGAGCGATCTGCCGGCCGGAGCGAAGGTGGGGACGAGCTCCCTGCGGCGCGCGGCGCAGCTCCGTGCGGTTCGACCCGATCTGGTCATCGAATCGGTGCGCGGCAATTTGGATACGCGCGTGCGCAAACGTGACGAGGGCCAATACGTGGCGATCGTGCTGGCAGTGGCGGGGCTGACGCGCCTGGGCTGGGCGGATCGTATTGCTGAGATTCTGCAGCCGGACGTGATGTGCCCGGCGGTGGGGCAGGGCGCACTGGGTATCGAGACGCGGACGGAGGGCGCCGCACGGGAGATTTGTGGGGCGCTGGACCACGGCCCGACGCGCGCCGCGGTTACAGCTGAACGCGCGGTGCTGGCCTCTCTGGGCGGCGGATGTCAGGTGCCCATCGGGGCATACGCCGAGCTCGCGGGCAGCGCTCTACGGCTGATTGGCGTGGTGATCGCGCCGGATGGCAGTCTGATGGTGCGCAAGAGCGATTTTGACGCTGCTGCGAATGCGACCGAAATTGGCCGGCGGGTTGGAGCCGCGCTGCTGGCCGCGGGCGCGCGTGAAATTCTGGATCGTGTTTATGCGGAGCCTGCGCGGGATTCCGCGGTATGAAGCCGGTTTACCTGGTGGGCGCCGGACCGGGCGATCCCGATCTGATCACATGCAAAGGCCGGAGCGTTTTGGAGCTCGCCGACGTTGTCCTGCACGACCATCTTGCAAATGAGGCGCTGTTACGTCTTGCACCGGCGCATGCCGAGCTGATTTATGTCGGCAAGAAAAAAGCCGTTCAGGCACACACGCAAGAAGAAATTTGCGCCATGATGATCGAGCGTGCGCGGCGTGGGCTCGCCGTTGTGCGGCTCAAAGGCGGCGACCCGTTCATTTTCGGGCGCGGAGGCGAGGAAGCCGAAGCGCTGGCCGACGCCGGCATTCCGTTCGAGGTGGTGCCGGGCGTTACTTCGCCGCTGGGTATTGCGGCGTATACGGGCATCCCACTCACGCACCGTAATCACACGTCGGTCGTCACCTTCGTGACCGGGCACAGCGTGGATCAGATTGATTGGAGCAAAATCGGGAGTGCCGAGACGCTCGTGATCTTCATGGGGCTGACGACGTTTCCTCAGATTGCCGCGGAGATCATGGCGCGCGGCCGGTCGCCGGAGACGCCGGCAATTGCGGTGCGCTGGGGCACGCGGCCGGATCAGGAGACGGTCGCGGGCACTCTTGCCACTCTGCCCCGGCTGCTTCAGGAGCGCGGATTGAAGCCGCCCGCTACTATCATTGTCGGCGAGGTGGTGAAGCTGCGCGAAAAGTTGAACTGGCTTGAGAAGCTGCCGTTGTTCGGGCGACGGATCGTGGTAACGCGCGCTCGCGACCAGGCTGAAAGTCTCTCCCGAACGCTACGGGCGCTTGGCGCGGACGTGATTGAGATGCCGGCCATCGAGATCGTCCCGGCGGCGGATTACGGGCCGCTGGATCGTGCCATCGCGGAACTGAACAGCTACGACTGGCTGATCTTCACCAGCGCGAACGGCGTGCGGTATTTTATGGAGCGACTTGACCAATCAAAGCAGGATCTGCGCGCATTGCGGGCGAGGATCTGCGCCATCGGCGATGCTACACGGAGGGCAATTGGGGCACTTCATCTGCAGGTGGACTTGATAGGCGAAGAGTTCGTGGCGGAGAGCCTGGTAGAGGCATTTCGCTCCGTCGACCTCGAGGGCAAACGCGTGTTGCTGCCACGCGCGGCCGTGGCGCGCGACATTCTGCCGCTGAAATTGTGCGAGCGTGGGGCGTGTGTGGATGTGGTTGAAGCATACCGGTCGGCGGCGCCGGAGGAACTGGCGAAGCATGCGGGCGAAGCGTTCAGTGGCGGCCGCAAGCCGGATTGGATCACGTTCACCAGTTCATCGACGGTTCAGAATTTCACACGAGCGGCGGGCGCGGATGTGCTCCGTGGCGTGAGAGTCGCTTCTATCGGACCCGTGACTTCAGCGACTGCAAAGAAGCTTGGGCTTGAGATTACCGTTCAAGCGAAGGTATTCACTAGCGACGGACTCGTGGAGGCGATCGTCGAAATGGAAGCGCAAAGGGAGCGGGCGCCGTCCAAGTAATCGAAAGCGTAAAAACTTGCGGAGAGCTTTCCTACCTGAATTAGGACCGCCGGATTTCAGGGAATCGCTCCGGTCCGCGGCCATTCACGATGGTTTCGAGACAAGCGAGCGCTTCTCGATAAAGCAGCGCCGTGTTAACGCCAGCGAACTCGGGCAGATATCCGGCAAGCTTCTTCAGCCCTTTGCGGAGCTGGCGTTCGGCGCCGGTTCGGTTGCGATGCTGGTGATGATAGAAGCCGACAGCCAGATGAATCACACCTTGCAGGAATAGCCGGCGCGGGCCATGCGTGGGCCGCCACAAGTCTTCGAGCACTTCGTGGCACTCGAAAAATGCCTGCCGGTTGAATAGCTCGATGCCTTCAGCCAGGGGGTCACCGGCTGGTTTCACTGTTCAAACTTCACTTTGGCCAGTGCGCGCGAAACCAATCGAGCGTCAGGCGCAGGCCCTGCTCAAAGGTAAAGGCTGGTTTGTATCCGAGGTCGGCCGTGGCGGCCGTCGTGTCGGCCTGTGAATCACGCACGTCGCCCGCGCGCGCCTGGCCGTATTGGGCAGGGATCTGCACGCCCTCGATCTTCTGCAGCAGCTGCCAGGCCTGGTTGAGCGTGATGCGTCCTCCATTGCCGCCGTTGTATATCCGGCCGGAGACGCCCTTGGCGCACGCGGCTCTGAGATTCAAGGCTACGACGTCGTCCACGTAAGTGAAATCGCGCGACTGTTCGCCGTCGCCGTAAATCATGGGTGGCCGCCTTTCGAGAATGGCGCGCATGAAGAGCGACAGCACGCCGGAATATGGGCTGGAGGGGTCCTGGCGCGGGCCGAACACATTGAAATAGCGCAGCGATACGGTTTCAATGCCAAAGCACTGGGCAAAAATGCCGGCGTAGTATTCGCCGGCCAGCTTCTGCAGAGCGTAGGGTGACTTCGGCCGCGGGTTCATGGTTTCAACCTTCGGCAAGACTTCGGTATCGCCATACGCGGACGAGGACGCCGCATAGACCAAGCGCCGGGCCTTGCCCGCGGCGGCGGCGCGAAGCACCTGAAACGTGCCATCGATGTTGACTTCGTGGGAAGGCACCGGGTCCTCGATGGAGCGGGGCACCGAGGGAATGGCGGCCTCGTGGAAAATCACATCGGCGCCGTGAAGGATGGGAGCGATGGCGCCGTAGTCGCGGATGTCGACGCGATGGATGTCGACCGATCCGCGGACTTCGTCCAAATTCTCCTCGCGGCCGGTCAGCAGATTATCGATGACCACGACCTTCGAAACGCCGTCGCGCAATAGCCCGCGCACCAGCGCCGAGCCGATGAATCCGGCTCCTCCTGTAACCACGTATTTGCTCATTGAAGTAGTTGGGCGATTTCCGATTCGAGATAGCGCAGCGAATCGTTCGCGAGTTTTTCGGCTCCCGGCGTGAAATCGAATGCCTCGAGCGACACCCAGCCGGGAAAATTGCGACGGCGAAGAACGCTCAGCACGGGTTTGAAATCGTAGTCTCCCGCGCCGCAATGGCGGCCATCCAGCTCATTGACGTGCACGTGGCGGATCAGATCGTAGTGGCGGTCCAGCAGGAGGGCATGCGGCTCGGCTTCGTCGACGGCGTTATGGGTGTCGAACATGGTGCGCACGCCCGGACTGCCGATCTCGCGTACGATGGCGGCGGCTTCGTCCAGACTCTGCACGACGTCGCACTGGGCTTTCGGGAGAGCCTCCACCAGAATCGTCACGCCACGATCGGTGGCGTGCGGCGCCACTGAGGCCAGGCCCTCGATATAGTTGCGGGTGGCCTGTTCCCGGTTCAGGCCGCCGGTAGTCGCGCGCTGATTGGGTGAGCCGAATACCATCACGCCAATAGGGCCGAGATCCGCGCAGAGGTCGATCAGATCCCGGATATGGCGCCAGCTGCGCGCGCGGAGAGCCGCGTCGGGCGTGGTGACGTGGAGGCCTTTCGGACTGACCATCAGCCAGTGCAGGCCCACGAAGCGCAGACCTTCAGATGCGATGACATCGCGGTATTCACTACGCCTGGCTGCCGGGATTGTAGCAGGGTCCTCGGCAAGCGTGAAGGGCGCGATCTCGATGCCTTCATAACCGGCCCTGCGGATCACACGGCAAGCGTGTGCGAAAGGGACTTTTTCGAATGCTTCGTTACAGATGGCGTGGCGGAAGGTGTAGTTCATCCAAAACATTCAGTTTACAGGGTTTTTGCGCGGAAACGGCGCTTGTGCTTGCATCCTTTGTGCAGGAGTGAACAATCCCTGGCCAATGGCTGGTCTACCGATCCTTCCGCGCCACCACAATCAAAGACAGGCCACGCCATGGGAGCAGCCCATCGATGCGCCGCCAGATCCATACCGTCTTATCGAACAACTTGAGCGCCAGTTTGCTGATATGGGACGTGCCGAGCACGCGGCTGTACAACCACCACGACGGCGCGCTGATTTTGTTCAGGCTGCGGAGCTTCTCCACTTGTAAAGCGGCGTCCTGAACGAGGCGGATGGCTTCCGCGCGCTGGAAGCGTCGCTTATGGCCCATGGCGCGATCGAGCGAGCCATATAATCCTCGTCCTTGCGGCACGAGCACGATCAGCGCCCCACCCGATTTCAGGGTTCGCGCCAGAGTCATTACCGTGGCGGCCGGATCGGCGACATATTCGAGGACGTTAACGCACAGCACGGTGTCGAACGATTCCTCGAGGCCCTGAAAATCGGCGGGGCATTCGGGATCCAACTGGCGCACACTGACGTTGGGTGTGCGCAGGAAACGATTGCGCAGCGCATGCAGATAAAGCGGATCCTTCTCGCCCGCAACGTAAAGCAGGCGGCGGCTCATGAGGCGCGCCGAGATGTTACCGATGCCGGCGCCGGCCTCGAGTACCGTGTCTCCCAGGAACGGCCGCAATACGCGAGCCAGCCAGCTCAGGTATTGTGGCGTGCCGGTGAGGTTGTTCAGAAAGGCGCGGCCGTAGGGAGTGGCGTAGAGGTCGTCAATCAGCCAGAACTTCACCACCACGCCCAGCGCTTTCACTCCATCTTTCCAGCCGATCTTCTTACCCTCTTCGTAGGTGCGGCCGTGATAACTGATCGGGACTTCGTATATGCGCAACTTCCGCTTGGCCGACTTCATGACGATTTCGGGCTCGAAGCCAAAACGATTTGAGCGGATGGGAATGCTCTTCAGCAGGTCGGTGTGGAAGACTTTATAGCAAGTCTCCATGTCCGTCAGCTTGAGATTGCAGAACATGTTGGAGACGGTGGTGAGCAGCTTGTTCATCATGGAGTGCCAGAACAGCAGCACGCGCGTCTGCCCACCGGCGAGGTAGCGGGAACCAAAAACAGCGTCCGCGCGGCCATCGAGCAACGGGCGGATGAGGATCGGGTACTCGGCAGGGTCATATTCGAGATCGGCGTCCTGAATTATGGAGAAGTCGCCGGTGGCTTGCTGGATGGCGGTTCGCACGGCGGCCCCTTTTCCGGCGTTCACATCGTGACGGAAAAGGCGAATCTCAGGATGACGGGCCGCCAGCCGTTCGAGAATGAGCCAGCTGCCGTCGGTCGACTGATCGTCGACAACGATCAGCTCGCGTTCCATGTCTTCGGGTAGCGGCGCGGCCAACACCTGCGCGATGCATCGTTCTACAACTGTGCGCTCGTTGTAGACGGGCATCAGGATGGAAAGCTTCATGCGCGAATGCGAAAGAACATCCTACTGTAGCAAGGGGTGGGCCCTCAGAATCGGGGCTGCCGTCTAATTTGACGCCCGACGCAGCTGTGCGCTTTTTCCGTGCCGCACGACCGACACCCTCAGAACTCGAACCGTAGCGCGAATTGCATCACTCGCGGATTGGTGAGCGTCTGCGTGTACTTGCCAAAGGGCGTGGGCTGATCCAGGCGGTTGCCGACGGTATGCACGTCAAAGCGCACAGTGTTGGTGGCGTTGAAGGTCTCCCACCGCAGCTGGGCCTTGGCGCGCTCAGTGATGCGGAAATATTTGCTCAATCCGCTGTCGATGCCGAAGTAGCCGTCGCCGCGCAGTGGATTGCGCGTGCCGGATTCGCCCGGGTATGCACTGCGGAAAGTGGCCAGCACGCCAGCCGGATCTCTGAATGCATTCGGACCTTGGCCACGGCTAAGCGCGCCCGCGGGAAAGCTCCCCTGCAGGTTAGCCCAGCCTTCGATATCCCAATTAGTGGGCCACTGCCCGCCTTCATCCACGCCGAAGGGATAACCGCTGGTCCAGCGGAACAGGCCGGCGAGTTGCCAGCCGCCGATAAAGGCGTCGACCAATCCGTTTGCACTAGAGCCGAACTTCCGGCCTTTGCCGAACGGCAGCTCGTAAATCCAGTTGGAATTGATCTGGTGAGTGGCGTCGAAATCGGAAACTCCGCGCAGCTGGTTTGGCCGCCAGGTGTTGATAATCTGCGCGTAGTTATTGGAGCCGGAGGTGCCGACGCGCTCCGCCGCCGAAGTCCAGTCCATGGATTTCGACCAGGCGTAATTGAAATCTCCCTGGAGGCCGCGCCTGAAACGCTTGCGGAACGAGACTTGCAGAGCGTTGTAGTCCGACTGACCGATAGTCCGCCACGAGTAAAGCGACGAGAACTGATCGTGATAGTAACGATACGGCTGATAACTGTGGCCGGGCACGTTGAAGCCGGCGCCGGAAATGGCGTCGGGCGTATCGAGCTCGAACAAGGCGTACGTTTCATTGGCCAGATTGTTAGCGAAGATGTTATAGACCACCTGGGTCGCCGTGGTGTTCGTACCGAAACCGATATCTTGGCCGGCGAGGGCAGGGAACATGTTCTCCCAGTACGCAATGGGCTTGACGTCCTTGGGATTTACGCCCGCGTATCCCATTTTCGAAAGCATGGTGGCGGCGGTGAAATAGTCCATCTTGCTCTTGGGATCGACCAGATTGAGCGGCATGGCGATGTCCTGCTGTACCAGCAGCCGTCGCGCGAAGCGGCCGACGTAGGCCACTTCCATCAGGGTGTCCTGCGTCAACTGTCGCGATACGGCGAAGTCGATCACGTGCGAGTAGGGCGTCTTCATGGTGTTGTCGAGGCCCCACGTGATAGCGAAGGCCGACGGGTCCGGAGTAGCAGGAAAACCACCGGGAGGCGCAGCGGGCAGCAGGCCGCCCGGAATATCGCTGATGCCCACGAAACGCGGCGCGCTACCTACCGTGACGGTACCGGGTGGATTGCTGACCTGGCTTGTGAGGCCGAACGATCCAGCGGAATCGAATGTATTCGCGGTCCCGACGCCGAAGTGATCGTAGACCAAAGAGTACCCGCCGCGGATTGAAAGCTCCCCCTTCTTGCCAAAGATCTTGCTGAGCCATCCGTCGCCGGGATCGGGCGCCCAGACCATGGAAGCGCGCGGGCCGAAATCTTTGTAGTCCCAATCCCAGAAGCTAGGACGGTGATTCAACGGGCCCGCGGGGGCGAACGAAACCTCTCCGGCGTTGATGGCTGCGCCGCCTGTTGCGCCTTCTTGCGCGCTGCGGTTGAACCAGCTGGCGAGACTCAAAGGCGTACAACTGGTCCCTTGGAGGGTACAGGGACCCACCTGCGTTCCACTGGTTTCATAGGGCGGGGCCAGCAAGGTCCAGCGCAAGCCGTAAGTCAGCGTCATGCTGGGTGTAATTTTCCACGAATCCTGGCCGTACATTTCGTACTCTTTCACGGCGTAACGCCGCTTTACCGGCGAACCGAGAGCCACCGGATTTCCAGCGCGGTCGTAGTTGTAGATGGCGTCACCCTCGGTAACGATGCCCACCACGGTGAGGGCGGAGTTGTCGTAGAAGCGATGGAAGCTGCCAGCCACGGCCGGAAAGCCAGATGCCGCCGGATCAAGCGCGGTGCCGGTGTTGGCGATGGCGGAGTCCGGGCTGAGCCAGCCGGTATTCATGCTGGCCGAAGAAAACGAGTTTTCATAACTCACACGGGAGTCGGTAATAAACCGGAGATTGGCGCCAAATTGCAGCGTATGATTTCCCTTGACCCAGGAAACGTCGTCCACAATGTTGTGCACGGGCAGAATGGCGCTGTGCGAGCGCGTGAAAGCGATGGGGCTGCTGAGGCCCGCCAAACCTACAGAAGGCGAGGTGGATGCGCCCGCAGCCTCGCCTCCCTGCCGCGTAAAGCCCCAGCGGACGTTGTTCACCAGATTCGGCCGCAGCAGCGCGGTGTAGCTCAGCGCAAAACCTTTGCTGTTGTCCAGCACCTTGGTCGCCGGAGGCTGTCCTGGAAATTCGGGCGCGCCACCGGAGTTGTCGTTTTGCAGGTTACCGCGCCAGAACATGGTGTGACGGCCATCGGCGGTGATGGTCCAATCCACCTTGGCGATGTATGTATCGAACTTGCGCGCTTCGTTGGCGGCGAAACGAAAACCGGAGAAATTCAAGCCATCGCCCACCGAAACATCGTTGGGCAAGGGGTAAGCTTGCAGGATTCCCAGCACGGCCTGGCTCGGGCCGATGCCTTTGGGATCCATGGAGCGAATTTGATCAGGCGTTAGCCGCACGGTTGAACCATTGTCGGCAATGTAGTTGATGTATCCCTGTCGCAGATCAGCGGATGGTACGGTGCGCACGATGCTCTGGGCTTCGCGATCGCGGCGGCCTTCATAATTGGCGAAGAAAAACAGGCGGTTTTTCTTGAAGGGCCCGCCGAGCGAAGCGCCGTAGATGTTGCGCAGAAGTTTCGGCCGCTCGTTGGGCTGGCCAGCCTGTAGCTGGGCGGTTTTGATGAAGAATTCGTTAGCGCTGAAAATCGTGTTGCGGTTGTACTCGTAGGCCGAGCCATGAAGCTCGTTTGTCCCGCTTTTCGTGACCAGGGCCACCTGCGCGCCGGAGGAGCGCCCGGCATCGGCATTGGCGTTACTGGTGGTAATGCGGAATTCCTGTACGGAGTCCTGCGTGACGCGCAGCACGCTGGTGAAGGCGTAGCCATTGTTCTGATCGTTTACGTCGACGCCGTCGAGGGTGACATTGGATTGATCGCTGCGCGCGCCGTTCACCGAGCCGCTGCGGGTGTCCTTGGTCGCGTCGATGCGATCGCCCAGAAAGGTCACGCCGGGCTGGAGGCTCAGAAGCTGCACGACGTTGCGCGCTTCAATGGGAAGCTGCGAAACCTGGTTCTGGTTGAACGCGGCTCCCAGGCTGGCGTCCGAGGTATTCACCATGGTTGCCGCCGCGGCAACCTCCACGGTCTGGCCAACGCCCGCTACCTCGAGCTTGACGTCCAGCGTGGCGGCGACGTTCACCAGCAGTTCCAGACTCGTCCGTTCAGCAGTGGCAAATCCGGGCGCCGCCACCGTCAGACTGTAGGTGCCTGGTTGCAGCTGCGGAAACTCGTATAGGCCTTCAGCATTGCTTTTTCCGCTGCGAGACATTGCTGTGGAGACCTGAGTCAGCCTGACTTCAGCCTGCGGAATCACGGCGCCGCTGGCATCCGTGATGTGCCCGCGAAGAGATGTACTGGACTGAGCGAATACGCTCGCGGCAAGCAAACACGCCAGAAAAACACTCTCTCGGAACTTGAACATGACCACCCTTCCCCGTTTAGAGATGTCTTGACAGGGTATCATGCCGGACGGCTTCGCAGTACACTGGAAAATTCAGGAGCCAACAAATGAAAGAGCAAACAACGCGACGGGAGCTTGTGACCGCAGGCGCCAGCAGCCTGCTGCTTTTGAAACCGCAGACGGTGCGAGGCGCGCAGGCCAATTCCGCGCTGTCAGTAGGATTAATTGGCTGCGGCCGCAGGGGCACGTACGTCAGCGGGCTTTTCACCAAGAATGAATTCGCCAAGATCGCAGCGCTGTGCGACATCTATGACGACCAGATAGCAGCCGCTGCACAGAAGTTCTCCGGGGCCAGGACGTTCAAGAACTATCATGACCTGCTCGCGAGCGACGTGGATGCGGTCTACATCGCCACGCCACCCTATTTGCATCCCGAGCACTTCGAGGCCGCGGTGAAGGCGCGCAAGCACATCTTCATGGAGAAGCCCGCGGGCGTAGACCCGGCAGGCTGCCGGAGAGTGGTTGCCGCTGCTAAGCAGGCCGACAAGACGAAGCGAATTACCGTCGATTACCAGCAGCGCTACGGCAAGGACTATCGGCGCGCCTACGAGATTGTGCAATCGGGTGAACTGGGCGGGATCAAGATGGTGCGCGCCTCCTGGCTCGGTGGAGGGCTGCCGGTGCGCGAGGGTGTGGCGCCGAACGAGGAGCAGATGCGCAACTGGCTGTTCTATCGCGAGCGCTCGGGCGATATTATCGTGGAGCAGAATTGCCACAATCTCGACGTGGTCAACTGGTTCATGGGTACGCATCCAGTGCGCGCGTTCGGCTACGGCGGGCGACAGGTGCGCAACAATATTGGCAATATTCTGGACAATTTAGCCGCGACCTTCCACTTCGAAAACGGCGTAGTTTTCAGCTATAGCGCGAACCAGTTTTCCGCCGGCGGCTTCAGCGATATTTCCGAGACATTCATCTGCGAACGCGGCGCCATCACGACCTCGCGCCGCGGGTACAAAGTTTACCGCAGCAAAGATGCGCCACCGGAAGAAGTGGTGACCAAAGGGGATATCACACAGGACGCGGTCAACGATTTCGTGGAAGGCGCACGCACCGGAAAGCTCGAGAATGCCGCTTTCACTGCCGCCGAGAGCACGCTGACGGCGATCATGGCCCGAGAATCCATCTACAGCACTAAGGAAATGACCTGGCAACAGCTGAGTAGTTAACTACAAATTCGCTGCGGGGCGCGTTTTTTCGGATTGGAATTGAGCCGGCAGCCTCTACAATAGGAGATTCGGCTCCTTCCTATGTCCAGGTGTTTAGCAGGTTCCCTGAGCGCTCTACTGTTGGTTCAGTCCGGCGTCGCCCGGCAAATCAAAGTGATCTGCGGTACCAGCCCGGAGCGGCGAAAAGAAGAATTGCACTTGCATCGCGAGGCAGTGTTGGCTCGCCACGCAGCCCAGGCACAGGCGAACGGCACACATGGTGGCGCACAGCGATTTACGAGTCAAGACATCGGCAATATCGCGATTATTGAAGACTCCGATGGCGTAGTCGCCAAACGCAATCCGTTCAACCTCGACCTGAAGACCTTGACGTTCACGCCCACGACCTCAACGGCAACGGCCTACAAATTCCGTTTGACCGGTGATCCTTACGACGCAGGCGCCGTTTCAGCAGGCCATCTCGTCAAGCTCGGCGACGACGATTCTCAGGTCGAGCCGATTCCTTTCCCGTTCGCATTCTACGGCCACATCTACGAAAGCGTTTTTATCAACTCTGACGGGAACCTAACGTTTGATGCGGGAGATAACGCCTCGACTGATCGCTCGCTAGGCCGCATGGTGGCCGGCGAGCCACGCATCTCACCGCTGTTTCGCGATCTCGATCCGTCCAAAGCGCTCAAGGGCGTGACCGTCACCGCCGACGCCACGCGGTTTGTGGTGAGCTGGGTGCAGGTCCCGGAATATTCGGATTTCGGCACAGCCAATCTGCAGACGTTCCAGATGAGGCTTTACCCGGATGGACACCTCCAGTTTGCCTACAACGGGATCAATACG
>DATLVQ010000829.1:0-17673 GCA_035577325.1 Bryobacteraceae bacterium
CGCACCAGCTTGCCATGATCGATCAGGGCGATGTCGCCGATGGCGTCCAACAAGCCCAGATCGAATCGTTTGCCAACAGCCAGGCGGCCAATCGGTTCGCCACTCAGGTTGATGGGTACCGGTTGCAACTCGTAGAGTTGGCCGCCGACGTCCACCAAAGAGCGTTGCGACGGAATCCGCGTAACGGCATCGGAGTGAATCACTTGGCCATCACGGAGCTCAAGAGCCGCAACCACTTTGTCTTGCGAATCAACGACAGCCATCAGGTCGTAACCAACCAGGCTGTGCAAGTCCTTCAACTGCTCTTCGATGGTCTTCTGCGCCTGTTGACGAAGCGCGCTGTCCTGGCTGATCTCGTGCAACAGCCCGATGGAGGCCTTCAACCCCGAATTTTCAGTTAGCAGCGTGGCTACCTGCGCCGTTCGCTGGTTATTACTCTCGCTCATCCTGTCGAGGAGGGCTTCGGATGTATGGACAAACTTCTTGATTCCATCTCGTGTCTTATCCCGTAGGGCCACATTCAGTCCGATGAAGATGAACGTCATGACCAGGCAGAGCGGCAGCAGCGAGATCAAAAACGCGCGTGTGGCGAGCGAAAGCCTGGGCATCAGGGGTGCCGCCCCTCGTCGCGTATGGGAATGTTCAAAAGCACATCAGTCGCCTGCTCTGAAGAGATGCGAACGGTTTTGCGAAAAAAACCCGCGTTCATATGCCAGGCGACTAGCGTGTAAGTGCCCGGGGGAACGTCATGCAAAGAAAACGTTCCCTCTTCTCTTGGTTGCGCATACCAGCGGTTCGGTGTCACAACAATGGCGGCATACATGTTTGCGTGGAGATGACAATACACCTGCACAATCCCGGGCTCGCTAAACGTCACGACTCGAGTCTGTCCGGCCGGATAGTAACCTAAATCGAATTTCTTTGCGCCGGAAAGCGAGAAGACGTTGTGGAAAACCGGATCTGCGTTGGGAAAAGAGACCGTGGACCCAACTGGGACCACCAGGAGCCGCGGCGCGAACTCCTGGCCCTCCTGCCGTAGTTCCACCCGAACAGGCTTGCCGGCGCCGGACGAGTTACCTTCGAGAAACACGGCCAGCTCGCTATATTCGTTGACTGGCTGGGACATATCGCGATCCGGAGTTGGAGACATGCCGCGCAATTGGTAGACGGGTAAAGTGACTCGCTTCTTAGTCAGCTGCCTCGTAACTAACACGCGGCCATTTAACTCGGCGGCCGTGCTGTCTGACTGCAAACCGACAACGAGAAGATAGGCAAGCGCCGAAAGCGAGAGTAAGTTTCTCATAACAAGTCTCCCAAAAGGTCGCATCTAACTGGCAGCATGGCTCGCCGCAGATTGCTCCGCCTGGCCTTGGAAGCGGGTATTGCAGTTGCACAACTTAGTTGCGTGTCAGGCGCTATACACGAGAGCCTGTGAAGTCATGTTAACGTACCGGGTTCACCGTAAACCAGTTATCGTTGATTAACGCGATCATATTGACTTTCGTCTATCCGATTAGAGGCGAAGGAGTTGTGATCAGAGATGGGTGATACGCGACTTATGTGGAAGGTTTGTGACTACGAAGCACGGGAGCGTTAGGCGTGGATCGAAGGGAATGAATTTTCTGAGAGATTCTGACACCAAGCGTAACGTGGCGCATCGTTTGCCCGGCCTGATATCAGGAGGGCCGCTGGTCCTGGCGATTGCGGCGCGGCCCTGCGCTATCGTAACTCCGATTCGCCCAGCCGAAACTGAAAAAATCCAGTGGAACCAGAGTCAGCTATGTTACTTATCAGATTTCTGCGCCTCTCTGATGCGGCAGGCATCGGCCATGAGCTTGATTCCGTCGAACTTGCCCCAGCAGTGCGCATACCAGCCTTCTTTCAGATCGTCGACTGAGCTGGGAGTGTTATTTTTCTCCGTGCCCCGCACGAATTTGGTGTCGGCATTGTATACAATCTGGCGCTCGATCTCGTTTTTGCGCACGGTGATAGTGGACGTGTCTTTGTGAACTGAGCGCACGGTGCCGTTCAGTTGATCCGTCTTGAGTTTCTTATGCTTGGCGGCTGCGGAAGCGATCGTGGTAGCCACCAGCATGCTAAGGCAGAGAGTGAACCCCGTCAAAATATTGCGTCTCATTAGCTCCTCCCTCGAAAGATCCATTCGAGCACTGTTCACTATATTGCGGGAGATGTGAAAAGTAAATATGGGCGGTGTGTTTCCGTGCAGGTGGGATCTCAAATCCGCTCCCGCGTCTTTGATACGATCAAGGCTGATGCGCTTGCTGGTTACCGGCGTTGCGGCCTTGTTGCTGGTGATCCATGAGCCCTTTCTTGCGACCGATTTCAGTCGCGGGGACGACCGGTTGGGGCTCACCGCGCCAGCGTTCGAGCTTAAGAACTGGCTCCATTCGCCGCCGCTCGAGATGCATGCGCTCCGTGGCAAAGTGGTCCTGGTCCGCTGGTGGACGGAAGGTTGTCCGTTCTGCATCGCAACCGCGCCGGCACTACGGCAATTCGAGCACAGGTACGGAAGCCGCGGGCTCGCCGTGATTGGAATCTTCCATCCAAAGCCGCCGGGCGATTGGAGTCTCGACCGGATGCGCACGGCGAGCGACCGGCTGGGTCTCACCTTCCCGGTGGCGCTCGATGGCGATTGGTCCGCGCTGCGGCGCTGGTGGCCGGATCTCGAGAGACGCGGATGGACTTCGGTTTCGTTTGTCGTCGATAGGAAGGGCGTCATCCGTTATGTGCACGCTGGCGGAGAATTTCACGAGGCCCCAGCCGGGGGGAAGAGCCATGCGCGCTGCGAACGAGATTACAAAGAGATTGAGCAAGTCATCGGGCGCCTGCTTCGCGAATAGGTTGTGGCTGACTTATAACAGAGTATGGACTTGGGGCGCAGTAAGCGCACTACCCGGGGCTTGACACTGCGGCCGAAATCGCAGATCTTTTGAGCTTCTGTAACCGGATGGCCTGTTCAATCCAACGCTTGGCGGCGGTCGTGCTCGCGAGCGCTCTTACCGCATCTTCGGCCCTTGCCGCCGAGCAGTGGCTGAAGCTGACGTCCTCTCATTTCGAGCTTTATACTACCGCGGGAGAAAAGAAGGGGCGCGAGGCGATCCTGTTCTTTGAGCAAGTGCGCGATTTCTTCGGCAAGGCGCGCGGAAACGCCAAACCGGTCACCACGGCCCCGGTGCGCATCATCGCGTTTCGCTCGGATAAAGAATATAAGCCTTATCGGATTAGCGAATCGGCCGACGCGTTCTACCTGGATGGCTACGATCGCGATTACATCGTGATGCGTAATATCACGGAGGAGAGTTACCCGGTCGCCGTGCATGAATTCACGCATCTGCTGATCAAACATGCAGGTATCGAAGTTCCCATCTGGTTCAACGAAGGGCTCGCCGATGTGTACTCCTCGTTGAAACCGATGGGCAAGAAGGTGCTGATCGGCTCGCTGATCCCGGGTCGGATTTATCCTCTGCAGCAAAACAAGTGGATACCGTTCGATGCGCTGACCGCGGTGGATGCGAAGTCGCCCTACTATAACGAAAAAGTCCGGGCGGGCATCTTCTACGCGGAAAGCTGGGCGTTGGTGCACATGCTGTTTCTCTCCGACCAGTACCGCGCGCAGTTCAACAAGCTGATGGCGGCGCTGGCATCCGGGCTACCGGCCAGCACGGCTTTCTGGCAGACTTATGCGAAGACTTTGGAGCAAGTGCAGCAGGACCTGGAACAGTACATGCGCGGCACGAGATTCAACGGCATGCTGTTCGATATCAAGCTGGAGAAGTCGGCGGAAGAACCGGATATCGAGCCGGCGTCTGAGCTTGAATCGGGGATGGTGCTGGCCGATCTGCTTGCCCTGACGAGCAAGCGGGACGCGGCGAAAGAGGCGTACGGCGCCCTGGCGCAGGCCAATCCCAAGAGATGGGAGGTAGAAGAGGGCTTGGCGCAACTGGCATGGCGCGGTAGGAACCTGGAGGAAGCGAAGAAACATTTTGCGCGCGCGGAAGAACTGGGAAGCACGAATCCACGGATGTATTTCGACTACTCGATGGTGCTTCACCAGACGGATGGGCAGGACATCTCGGCCATTGCGGCGCTTAAAAAGGCCATCGAGTTGGATCCGGAATATCAGGATGCTCACTACTACCTGGCCTTCAGCCTGATGAACGATGGCAAGTATCAGGACGCATTGGATCATTTCAAGAAGGTCAAGCACATTAAGATCGAGCAGGCATTCGCGTACTATCACGGCATGGCGTATTGCGATTATCAGCAAGAGAAATGGGACGACGCGCAGAAGGCAGGGGAGGCGGCGCGGAAATATGCGCGGCAACCGCAGGATATCGCCTCGGCGGAAGACATGCTGCGCGCGCTGACCGAAGAACGGGAGCGTCGCGCCATGATCGAGCAGCAGATGGCGGCGCTGGCGGCGGAGCAAGCCGTGCCAAGTCGAGCGAGTGAAGCTAAAGCTGCAGCGGAAAGGCCCAAACAGCTTGTCTCACGGGTTGACGGTCCGGGTGCGTCGCCGGCAAAGCCGTCAGTGGTGGGGACCCTTCGACAGGTGGATTGCCTGGGGCAAATGCTGCGCTTGCACATCACGGCCGCCGGGCAGAAAAAGATTGCGCTGGCCATTACTGATCCGGAAAGTGTGACGATCAAAGGGGTGGAGGGCGGAACGGTCGACCTGGCATGCGGGCCGCAGAAAGGAAAACTCGTGATCGTCGAATACCAGAACCGGCAGGATGCCAAGCTGGGGACAGTCGGGGATGTACGGTCGATCGAGTTTCAGTAATCGCGGTGGGCTCCATGCATAAAAGTCGAAACCCGCGCAGCCACCGCGCGCGGCATGAGTGGGCGGGCAGGCTGAACCGTCTGCCCGCACACTTTGGTCCCACCGGACTCAACGCCGTTGCAGATACAAGTCCTGACCTAGCTGAAACGTCAAGACAGACTCGGCCGGGACGTTGATCTGCCGGCCCTGGGTAAGTACCTGCGCGCCGGCGCCCGCCGCAGCTCCGGCGGCAGCGCCGACAGCGGCTCCCGTGCCTCCGCCGGCAATCGCACCAAGCAGCGTGCCTAGCACCGCACCGCCGCCCACCATGGTCGCGGTTCGTTTGTTAGCGCCCAAGCCCTCGCCTTTCTCCACATCGGAGCCAGTCACGGCGTAATTTGTTCCATTCATGCTGATGGACTGAATGCCCAGTTGAAGGTCGCCACCACCCGTGACACCGCCGCGCGATGTGCTGAGGACTACGAAAGTCACCGGCGAGCCTTTGGGAATCAAAACATCACCGGAGCTATTAACGACGTCGCCGGCGATTTCACCGGAGTAAGTGCGCCCAACCGAACCGCTGTCGGCGATGATCTGGTCATTCGTTCGCACCTGGACGCTGGTTCCCGCGGGAATCATGTTCAAGCGAGTGGTCGCCGCCGTGGTGGAGGGCGTTGCCACGCGGGACCGGGACATGCCCTGCTCGGCGCAAGCCACCAGGGTAAGAATACATACAGTAGTGAGAGATACAATTGCGATTTTCTTCATCTCGACACCTCCCACCTGTCTCGGTGCAATCTGGAGACCAGCGGCGGCGGGTGGTTCAGGCCTCCTGGAGTTTGCGTGTGACGCGGCGTACGGCCACGCGGGAACTGATGCGCAGAAGTTGCACGCCGGCCTTATTCATCCAGGCCTGGACTGCCGTTGACTTTGCCCTTGAGGAAACCGTGATAACCAATCCTGGCTACCTTCGCTCCCGGTCATCAGGCTCATTGAGCTCGATTTCATCAGGCGAATATTCTCCAAATGGGCGCGGTGCTGGCAAATCGGTGGCGGTGGGACCGGGACAGAGTGCCGTGACGGTGACGCCTGAGCCGCGTAACTCGTCGGCGCTGGCTTCCGTGAAGAAGAGCACGAAGAAGCCTTTACTGGCGTAATAAACTGACATTAGCAGGGCGGGCTGGAAAGCGCACTCGAGGCGACATTGAGGATGCCTCCCGACCCGCGGCTGCGCATGCCGGCCAGATAAAGCTTGGTCAGGTACACGAGCGAAACCAGGTTAACCCGCATCATATCGAGCTCGGTTTGCAACTCCGTTTCCACGAAGGCGCCGCTCGCGCCGAAGCCGGCATTGTTTACGAGATATCTGGTCCAGGAAACGGGTCCGGTCTCACGATAAATTTCGCCGGGCGCTACTGGCCGCGAAAGGTCCGCGGCGATGACCTTAGCAGAGGCTTTAAAGGCGGATTCCAGTTTAGGAGCGATCTGATTGAGATGGGCCTGGCCGCGTGCGACCAGCACTAAGTTTGCGCCGACGGCGGCGAACCATTTGGCCAGCTCGTAACCAATATCGGATGAAGCTCCCGTGATCAGTGCCGTTTTGCCCAGGCGGAAATGGTACAACTCAGGAAATGTCTTCTGAAGCAGTGGAACGCCGGACTTTCAGCGCGCGCCTGGATTGCCACTATCTGCTTCGCACGGCGGTGGAAGTGAACGGATCAACGATGCTGGTAGCGGCGCTGCACGGTTTCGGCTCAAATCCCGAGGTGATGCTGCGTTTGACCGCGGCTTTACTCGGTCCGCGGCCGGTGATCGCGGCCATTCAGGCGCCCAACCAGTTTTTCCTTTCACCGCATGCGGGCGAAGTGGGCTACTGCTGGGCCACGCAGAAGCATTCCGATGAATCGGTCCGGCTGCATCACGAAATGTTGCTGCATGTTCTCGATGAAGCAGGGCGTGAATACGGCATTCCACCGGCGCGGCGGCTGCTGATAGGTTTTTCGCAGCCGGTGGGGATGAATTATCGTTTCGCGGCGACACACCCGGAGGCCGTGCGCGGTGTAATCGGTATCTGCGGCGGTATTCCGAAGAACTGGGAAGACGGACCGTATCACGAGGTTGCGGCGGCGCTGCTGCACATCGCGCGCCGCGAAGACGACTTCTATCCGCCGGCGGTTACGGAGAAATACGCCGATAGGCTGCGCGTGCGTGCGAGAGATGTGGAGTTCCACATGATGGAGGGCGGGCACAAATTTCCATCGAAGGCTGGGCCGATGGTAGAGAAATGGATTGAACGGGTGTTTGGGTAACGGCTATGCTTCGCGCGCCCCGTCCTGCAAGAACGTCCGCAGGCGGTGGCTGCGGCTGGGGTGGCGCAGTTTGCGCAGGGCCTTGGCTTCGATCTGCCGGATGCGTTCGCGCGTTACGGCGAAATTCTGGCCGACTTCTTCGAGCGTATGCTCGCTGCCGTCTTCCAGGCCAAAGCGCATTTTGATAATTTTCTCTTCGCGGGGAGTGAGGGTCTTCAGTACTTGCGCCGTCTGCTCGCGCAGGTTGAGGTTGATGACGGCTTCGGAGGGTGAAATTCCAGAGCGGTCGATGATGAAATCGCCCAGATGCGATTCGTCTTCTTCGCCGATGGGCGTTTCGAGCGAGATAGGCTCCTGCGCGATGCGCAGCACTTTGCGGACCTTGGATACCGGCAGTTCCATGCGCTCGGCCAGCTCTTCGTTGGTGGGTTCGCGGCCCAGTTCCTGGATGAGCTGCCGCGAAGTACGGATCAGCTTGTTGATGGTTTCGATCATGTGCACCGGGATGCGAATGGTGCGCGCCTGATCGGCAATGGCGCGCGTAATAGCCTGCCGCACCCACCAGGTTGCATAAGTGGAAAACTTATAGCCGCGGCGGTATTCAAATTTATCGACCGCCTTCATGAGGCCGATATTGCCTTCCTGAATCAGGTCGAGAAACTGGAGCCCACGGTTGGTATAGCGCTTGGCGATCGAGACCACCAGGCGCAGGTTGGCTTCAATCAATTCCTTTTTAGCGACTTCGGCCTGCTGATCGGCCTTGGTGATGATCAGGTAGGTGCGCCGTAGTTCCGTCGCAGCGGCGCCATATTGCTCCTCGAGCTGCTGCATGCGCTGCAGATGGGTTCGCTGTTCGCGCCGGAGATCTTTGAAGCCATTGGCGCGCGCCGCGTTGACGGAAGCGCCCGGCATCAGCTCCAGTTTCCTCTGAATGCGCCCCAGTTCGCGCTCCACCGGCTTCACCTCGTCCACGGCGCAGCGGATGCAATCGATGAGGTGCCGCAGCACGATGCCTTGGAACTTGATGGCGCGCAGCTGGCGGCCGATCTTGACCGTGAGCCGGCCCAGTTCCCAGCGCATGCGCCGGTGCTGCTTGGGCTTGATGCCACGTGGCACGGCCAGCAGTTTCTGGCGGCCCTGCTGCACCTTCCGGTACAGCTTTTCCACCTCTACAACGGCGGCCAGGAACTCCACCTTCATTTGCTCGAGAGTTTCGTCGGTGACGAGAGGATCGGAAATCTGCACCAGGTCGCGGGCGGCCAAGGCGCCGCGCTCGACCTCTTCTCCCATGCCGATGATTTTCTGGATGACTAACGGAGATCGCGACAGGGCCTTGAGCACAATCATCTGGCCGCGCTCGATGCGTTTGGCGATTTCCACTTCGCCTTCGCGCGTGAGCAGCGGGACCGCCCCCATTTCGCGCAGATACATGCGTACGGGGTCGTTGGTCTTGTCGCCGACGGGAGTCGGAACCAGGTCGAGATCGAGAAACTCATCCGCTTCCTCAATCTTGGCGTCGAGCTTCGGCTCTTCCAGAATCTCGATTCCGGCCACATCGAGATCGGTAAGGAGATCGTCGATACCCGCTCCGCCATTGAGTTCGGTCGGGAGCAGTTCACTGACTTCGTCGTACAGCACGTAGCCTTTTTCTTTGCCCATGGTCATGAGCCGAGCGAGGCGGTCGTATTTGTCCTCTACTGCCACTTGGAGCCCCGGTCTCCACGTTGCCCTGAAACTAATCTTTCACATTGTACAACGCAGCGTCGGCCGAAATCGCCTGCGAGCTGCCAAAATTCAACTAAGCCTTGTCCATGCGCGAGAGTTCTGCGCTAATCCGCAGGGCCTCAGCGAAGTTCCCGTCACGCTCGGCCGCCCTCACCTGCGCCTTCAGCGCCGCCCGCTCGGTGTCGCGCTGCGTACTCTCTAAAGTAAGCAGACAAGCTTCCCCTTGTTCTAACGAAAAGACTTGGCTATCTGTCTCATCGGTCAGTACGGCGGAAGCCAATAGCGTGCGGTCATTTTCTTCCAGGCGCGCGTCCAGGTCGCTGAACATAACGGTGTTGCCCGCCTCATCTAAGGCAAATACGGCCTCAAAAATGCGGCGGGTTGAGAATTGCGCCAGAGCCGGCATTCGTTTGAGGCGCGGCAACAGGTGCGAGCGGGCGTCGGCGTTCACCAGGACCAGGTTCAACAGGATACGCTCGACAGCTTTCACCGGCTCAGTGGCATGCCGCACGGTCTTTTCTTTCCGCTCTCCAGCGGCTTTGCGGAAATTCTCCAGCACAGGGCCGGGATCTACACCAAGATAGCCAGCGACGTCGTTCACGACGGCGAGCCGCTCGAGCTTGTCGGAGAGGCGCTGTACCGCGGGCAGCAGAAATTGAAAACCCGCTACGCGGCCATCGGCCGTGCGCATATCGAATTTGCCGCGGGCGCGGTCGGCCAGCCAGTAGAAATAGCTCTTGGCGGCATCCAGCTTCGCGCGGTAGGCTTCGGCGCCATGCTGTTTGCAGTATTCGTCCGGATCGAGGCCGCCATCCAGCTCGACGATGCGCACGTGCATGCTCTCATCCAGCAGCATGTTGATGGATCGCTCGGCGGCGTTGGCGCCTGCGGCATCAGGATCGAAGTTCACCACGATCTTCTCCGAATGCCGCTTCATGGCCTGCACCTGCTGCGACGTGAGCGCCGTGCCGCAACTGGCTACCACTTCGTGCATGCCCGAAGCGTAGACGCCGATCACATCCATATAGCCCTCTACCAATACGACGCGGTCGGTCTGGCGGATGCCTTGCTTAGCGCGGTGAAGATTGTAGAGCACGTAACTCTTGCGATAGATGGGCGTTTCAGGAGAATTGAGATACTTGGCCTGCTCGCCGGGGTCGAGCGCGCGCCCCCCGAAGCCGATGATCTTCGCCGACTCGTTGTGGATGGGGAACATCAAGCGATGGCGGAAGCGGTCGTAAAAGCTGCCGTCGTCGCGCTTGAGCACCATCCCCGACGCCTCCATCTGCTCACCGGTGAAGTTGTGCTTTTCAAACAGACGTACCAGGCCGCGTCCGGAGCGCTCGGCGTATCCGAGGCCGAACTCCTCTGCAATCGCCGGCGCAACGCCGCGGCGATCCAGGTATTCGCGCGCTTCGGTGCCCACGACGGCCTTCAGATTTGTCCGAAACGCTTCTTCCGCCAGCTCGTGCATCTGGTAGAGCGCGGCGCGCAGTTTGGTTTCAGGGTCGGAGTACTCCGAGCGCCTGGGCATGGGGATGCCGTGCCGCTCGGCCAACAGCTTTAGCGCCTCGTAAAAGCTGATGCGCTCCATTTCCATTACGAATTTCAGGACATCGCCCGCTGCGCCGCAGCCGAAACACTTATAAAACTGGTGGCCTGCGTGCACGGAGAAAGAAGGGGTCTTTTCGTTGTGGAACGGGCAGAGACCGCTGTAGCGAGTTGGCCCCGCTTTGCGCAGCCGCACGTATTCCTGGATAACGTGGACGATATCGACCGAGGATTTAAGCTGCTCGACGAAGTCCATGGGTGCTCTGGCTATTATCGCTGAACGGAGCTACATGAGGGGTGCTTCGCGCCTGCGCTACCCTAGTTGTCTCCATGCGCATCACTGCCATCGAAACGATTCATCTTTCGCGCGGAATCACGGTACATGCCGGGCCCATTCGCTGGCTGTGGGTCCGGATTCATACCGACGCGGGTCTCATCGGACTGGGGGAAACCTATCCCCGGCCGGAGGCGGAGGCGGCCATCCTCCATCGAGCGCTGGCGCCAGTGCTTCTCGGACGCGATCCGCTGGCGATTGATCGTCTTTGGGCCGACATGTTTCAGGCTGTCTCTTTTAGTGGCTGGGCCGGGACGGAGATGCGGGCCATCAGTGCCGTGGATATTGCGTTGTGGGACCTCGCCGGCAAAGCCGTGGGCGCGCCGGTATACCAGCTGCTGGGCGGGGCGTCGCGCGCGGACATCCGGACTTACAACACCTGCTACGACCACATCGACTTTCTTACCGAGCCCGTGAAGCTGTCGCGCGAGCTGTCGCGATCCGGCATTCACGCCATGAAGATCTGGCCTTTCGACGGCGTGGCGCGCGAGACCGGCGGGCAGTTCATCACCGCTGCGCAGATGCGGCAGGGTATTGAACCGCTGCGCCTCATCCGCGAAGAGTTCGGCGATTCCATGGACGTGGCCATGGAATTCCACGGCTACTGGAGTCTGCCCTGCGCCATCCAGATTGCCCAGGCGCTCGAGCCCTACGCGCCGATGTGGCTGGAAGAAATGCTGCCGCAGGATAACCTGGCCGCCTACTCCGAGCTGGCACGCGTTACACGACTGCCGCTTTGCCTGAGCGAGCGCCTGATGACGCGTTGGAGCTTTCGCGAACTCATCGAAAATCGCGCCGCGCGCACCATCATGCCGGACATCAGCTGGTGTGGCGGCATTTCGGAGGCGAAGAAAATCGCGACCATGGCCGAGACGTACTATTTGCCGGTAGCGCCGCACAACTGTGGCGGGCCGGTTCTGCACATGGCGTCCGCGCATCTGGCCGCCAATCTGCCGAACCTGCACATTCTTGAAACGGTGCGCCGGCATTATCTGGAGGAGTATCGCGGCATCGTCACGAATCCGCTTGCCGTGGTGGATGGCGCGGTGCCGTTGCCGCCGGGTCCGGGCCTGGGCGTGGAGCTGGAGCCGGCGGTGCTGGCGCGGGTTGACGCGGTGGTAGAACGGAGCAGTGGTTAGCTAGCGGCGCTCGCCTCAAACCTTCTCAGTTCAGGAAACCGGCGAGAGTCAGAAACGCGGCTACGGTGAGAGTTAGGCCCGCCAACTGCACGGCGATTCGGCCGCTTGGAGAGACTTGAAGCGGAACTGGTTTTCGGACCTGCCACATCACTCCGCGCAAACGATCTTCCAGCGTCCGCAAGGCATGCGTCAGCATTTCCACAGACTTCACGCAGCCCAGCGGGTCAGTGATCATGAGCAGGCCGACGAAAAGAAGCGGGCCGGTGATCCACAGTTTGACAAAAATCTCCGCGGCAGCTTCCATAAACCCTTGATTTTAGCACCCGCCCGCAAAGCAGGCGGGGCTGGCTCGAGCGCACGGGTTATTCGAGATGTCGTTTGACAATCTTCCGCCTCGCTCCCTAAAATTTAAAATAAGAGTGTTTTCGTACGCCGATCCAGGGGCGATCGAAGCATGGTGTGTAAAGAGGCCAAGGCTTTCAGGCAGCGTTTGCGGGCGAAGGAGCAGGAGTTGATCAGCTCAATTGCCAAAATCGAAGTCGACGGGCGCACGTTCACCGATATCGGCACTCAGGATCTAGCCGATAAGGCCAATGGATCCTTCACCAAGGAATCCCTTTTCCAGCAGAGTGATTACGATCGCGCTATTCTTGGTCTAGTGCAAGCGGCATTGCAAAGGGCGGAAAATGGCGGCTTCGGCCGATGCGCCGAATGCGGCGAGCCGGTCGAAAGGAAGCGTCTGGAAGCTGTACCCTGGGCGCGGCATTGTATCCGTTGCCAGAAACTGCAGGACAAGGGACTGCTATGACACAGCCCGCGGAGGTGAGTCTTCTCGAGTAGCAGGCTGGCTTCAGGTTCCCTGGTTGCACTCCCCTCCTCTTTCCGCAAGGTACCGTACGGCTTTTTTTCGCTCGTTTTTCCCGATGAATGCCGCATCTGCAAGGTCATTCTGACCGAGTTCACGCGCGTTCCGGTTTGCGCGGCGTGCCTGGCGAGTATCGCTCCCATAGAAGCCGATTACTTTTGCATAAGCTGCCATACGCCGTTTCAGAATCCATTCCCACTCGATGAAGAGGGCGTGTGCCGGCTGTGCCGCAGCGGGGCGCGTGGATTCGACACAGCCTACTGTTTTGGCGTATACGAAGGCACGCTGCGCGAGCTGATTCACCTGTTCAAGTATGGGCGCATGAAGCCGCTGGCCAAGACTTTGGCGGCGCACATGGTTAGCGCGCTGCCGCTCGATCGGCGCTTTGACGTGGTGGTGCCGATGCCGCTCCACTGGCGACGGCAGTGGCAGCGGGGGTTCAATCAGTCCGAGTTGCTGGCACGGGTTACGGCGGAGCGGCGCGGGATTCCGATGGTGAAAGCAGTTCGGCGCGTACGGGCTACGGGCGCGCAGGCCGGATTGAGCAACGCCGCGCGCCGTGAAAATGTGGCCGGCGCGTTTCGTGTCCGGAAGCCGCGAGCTATCGAAGGGCAGCGCGTGCTGCTGATCGATGACGTTATGACGACCGGGGCAACCGCGAACTCCTGTGCGCTGGCCCTCAAGCGCGTGGGGGCGAAATCGGTGACGCTGCTCGCTCTGGCGCGCGTGGATCGCCGGCTGTTCGATCCGGCGCTCGACGCCACGGAGACGAATTCAAAGGCATTTTCGACCGCGGTTTCCAACACCGCGGGTTCCAAGATGACGGAGGTTTCCTGAGATGGCAGTCCCGGGCAGGCTGCAAAAACCGGTGCTGGTCCTGAACGCCAGCTACGAACCTATCAACGTGTGCGCGGCGCGGCGCGCGCTGGTGCTGGTACTGAAGGGCGTAGCGGCGGCTGAAGAGGAATCCATACACGCGGTCCACTCCGCGCGGCGCAGCGTGCGGCTGCCCTCGGTGATCCGGCTCCTCGAATATCGCCGTATTCCACACCAGACACGCGCCCTCTCGCGCAAGAATATTCTGATGCGCGACCGCTACATGTGCCAGTACTGCCTGCGGACGCTGCCCTCGGCGGAGTTGACTCTCGACCATGTGGTTCCGCGATCCCGCGCGGGCGAATCGGCGTGGGAGAACCTGGTCGCCTGCTGCCATCCGTGCAATAACCGCAAGGGGAGCCGCACGCCCGAAGAAGCGGGCATGAAGCTGACCCGCCAGCCGCGGCCCTTCAGCCTGCACACCAGCCGTCATCTGATGCGCCTGCTCGGCAAGAGCGACGAGCAGTGGCGCAAGTACCTGTTCTACTAAACCGTTTCACTACAGCAACCGGAAATTCACTTCGATGGTCGCGGCCGCGCGTATGGGCCGCCCATTGCGCTGTGCTGGCTTGAATATCCAGCGTGACACGGCTTCGATGGCTTTCTCGTCGAGGCCCAAGCCCAGGCCTCGCAGGATTCGCAACCGATGCGGCTTGCCGTCCTCGCCAACTTCGATCGTCATCAGCACGGTTCCCTGGTACTTGGCTTTGCGCGCTTCCTCGGAAAATTCGGGCTCCACTTTGTAAAGCACGCTGGGCGCCGTGATTTTGCCGGTGAATCCCGCCGCGCTCAGGCCGCCATCTTCGTCGCCGTAGCCGGGACCTCTGTGACCGCCGACGCCGCCATCCCGGCCGCCACCGATTCCGCCCCCCTTGCCGGGGCCGTTTGACGGCTGGCCGTCGCGGCCGAGCGGATCGCCTAAGCGCGCTAAGTCGACCTCCGGCAACTTCACACCGGGCGGGCCAATCAAAGTCGGCTCGATCATCAGCTCAGCCCGTACTTCTGGTTCCCGGGCCGATGGCGGGATGAACTGATGCGGGGCAAATTTGGGGAGCCTGCCACGGCTGGCCGGTAGCAACTCTTGCTGACCGCCTCCGCCGCCACCACGGTAGGTCTTCGGCGCGACTAATCGCGCGACGCGGGCCTGCAGCAGGTCGATTGCATCCCGTGCGCCGGGACGGATCGCGGGGTGCGAGGAGATCAAGATCAGCAGTGCGATCGCACCCGTATGGATTGCGAGCGACATCAGCCGTGCTTTCACGCAGGCGACAGGCGCAAGTTGAAGGCCAACCGCTTGCCGCCTGTGAGTCGTTGTCCGCCGTGGCAAAATGCGGTTCCGGGTTCCGCTGCGATGTCGGTGGATTGCACACTGTGTGAAAGCATGACGACACTTTGCCAACCACCTGCCATTTGCGCCGTCTAACGGCTGGACAGGAGAAACTCATGCGGATCCCAACTCGATTTATGCTCGCGGCATTTTTCAGCCTCGCTAGCCTTGTCTTGACGCAGCAGGCGTGGGCGCAGCAAGCCGAGCGCGAAATGAACTGCGATGAGAACTGGCAGAGCGATCGCGCGTCGCACTGCGAGATTAACGAGATTACGCTGGCGGTGCTGCCGCGTCTGAGTGTCGATGGCGGCGTGAACGGCGGCATGATAGTAAGGGGCTGGCAGAAAAACGAAATTCTGGTGCGTGCGCGTGTCCAGACCTCCGCTGAGTCCGATGGACGAGCCCGCGACCTCGCCCGGCAAGTAATCGTTCACACGGGCGGAGGAAGAATCATGGCCGACGGGCCACGCGGCGACCGGCAAGAGAGTTGGTCGGTTAGCTATGAGATTTTCGTCCCACAGAAGATCGACCTGGATCTCAAGGCGCATAACGGCGGAATCCGCATCGCCGATGTCAGCGGCCAGCTGGAGTTTGAAACCACCAACGGCGGTGTTTCGCTCCAGCGCCTGGCGGGCAATGTCCACGGACATACGACTAACGGCGGCCTGTCGGTCGAACTCGCCGGAATCGGGTGGGAAGGCAGTCAGCTAGATACCAGCACCACCAACGGTGGGGTGTCGATGTCGGTGCCGGTGAACTACTCGGCGCGCCTCGAAACCGGAACCGTCAATGGCCATATCCGCGTGGATTTTCCGGTCACCGTGAGCGGCCAGATCGACCGGCAGCTCTCAATCGCTCTTGGCTCGGGCGGGCGGCTGGTGCGCGCCGTCACCACGAATGGCGGCGTGTCGATCAAGCGGAGGGAAAGTTAAAGAAGGTACCAGGTGTTAGCGGGCCGCGGTATCCTGGCTCCTTGGCTAACATCTAGATGGAACAGTACGGTTTTCAATTCGCCCCAGAGCGGCGCGTCTTCACAGTTAGCGAGCTGAACTCCGCGATCCGCGGGATTCTTGACCGCGAGTTTCAGGATGTCTGGATCGTGGGTGAGATTTCCGGTACCAAGCTTGCCGCCAGTGGGCATTACTATTTCACCCTCAAGGAACGGGACGCGCAGTTGCGCTGCGTGTGCTTCCGGTCAACACACCGATATCTGAAATTCAGACCGCAGGATGGGGTGGCGGTGCTGGCGCGCGGTCGCATCGATGTCTTCGAGGCCCGGGGCGAGTATCAGTTGCTAGTGGAGTTTCTGGAGCCGCAGGGGCATGGCGCGTTGCAGTACGCTTTCGAGCAGCTCAAGAAGAAGCTTGCCGCCGAAGGATTCTTCGATGCATCGCGCAAGCGGGTGCTGCCGCGTTTTCCCCGGCGTATCGGCATTGTGACTTCGCCGCGCGGGGCGGTGATCGCCGACATGCTGCAGATATTGGAGCGCCGGTTCCCCGGCCTGCACATCCGGCTCTTCCCGGCGCTGGTGCAAGGCGAAGGGGCGGCCGAGGAAATCTGCCGCGGCCTTGAATTTTTCGGCCGTACGGCTTGGGCGGAACTCATCATCGTGGCGCGCGGCGGCGGATCGCTTGAGGATCTTTGGGCGTTCAACGAGGAATCCGTCGCGCGCGCGATCGCGGCCAGCCCGGTGCCGGTGGTTTCCGCCATCGGGCACGAGACTGACGTCACCATCGCCGATTTCGTCGCCGATCTGCGCGCCCCCACGCCTTCGGCCGCGGCCGAGATGATTGTTTCCACGCGCGACGAACTGCGGGCGGGCATCGAAACGCTCCGGCGCCATCTTGCGCAGGCTGCACGCTACCGGCTGGCCATGGCGCGGCGGCAGGCCGACCAGCAGGGCATTCAACGGGCGCTTTCGGTATTTCACCGCGCGGTGGGGCGGCGTTTGCAGCGCGTCGACGAGCAGGAACACCGGCTGCGGGAGCACGTACGTGCGTTGATCGAAGCGGGCAACCGGACGCACCGCACCATCGAGTCACGGTTGCGCAATTACGATCCCCGGCCGCGGTTCGCGCTTGACCGGAGGCGCCTGGAGGCCGCGCTGGCCGCGATCCGGCAGGTGGCGCGCCTCGACTTGGCTCGTCGCGCTGGACGCGCCCAGGCACTGGAAGCCAAATTGTCGCAGCTAAGCCCGCTGCGCATTCTGGATCGCGGCTACGCCATCGTGACTAATGCCTCCGGCGCTATCGTCAAGGACAGCCAGGCGGCTCTCGTGGACACAAGCGTGCATATCCGCCTGGCGCAGGGGAGCCTGGACGCCACCGTTACGCGTAATTAGAGCGGCATATTAGAACCACATCGGCGCCACGAATGAGGTGGCGCGCTCGAACCGGAACTGCCGTTTTGCCGTTGCTGAAAAAGGCTGTACTTCGGTCGTTGGATTTGATATCTGTTTCTCAAACGCGCCATATGCCAGTTCAAACTGAAGTGCAGAACTTGGTCCTTGTTTGGGTTCAGGACCGGGAGATCCTCGAATTGATTCGTGAGTTTTTGGGGCCGCTCGGGTACAGGGTGGAATTCGCAGTAGAAGCATCGATCGCCGGCCAAGCCGCCGGCTGACAAGCCGTTTCGGCCATAATTCGCCGAAATGGGCAGTCATAATACGTCTTGCTAGAATGTGAGTGGGGTTCCATGGCTGTCGATTCCATCAAGGGATCACTCAGAGAACGAGGCGTTCGCCTGACAAGGCAGCGCTCCCTAC
>DATLVQ010000830.1:0-4631 GCA_035577325.1 Bryobacteraceae bacterium
CCGATTGGAGCGCTATCTTGGCGGCAATGAACGCAGCGCCGTGTTCCTCACTCGATTCGGAGATGGGGCGCAGCAGGCGGCTGCCATCAAACTCGTCCTGGCGGAGTCGATCGGGCGCGAAATCCTCCTGACGCGATGGGAGCGCGCCGCGGCACTGTCGCATCCGGGCCTGGTCCGCTTGTTCGACATGGGGAGCTGCGAATCTGGCGGCGCCTCGCTCCTGTACCTAGTCAAGGAGTACGCCGAAGAAAGCCTGGCTGATGTCCTTCGGCAAAGACCGCTCACATCGGTCGAGACGCGTGAAATATTTGAGCTGGTTCTGAACGTACTGGACTACATCCACAGCCGCGAACTCGTCCATGGCTGCATCAGGCCTTCCGATATCCTGTCCGTCGCCGATCAACTGAAGATTTCAAGCGACGGGCTCTGTCCTGCCGGCGAGCGAACACTGGCGGCGCGCAATCGCAGCGTCTACGATCCGCCTGAAAGCGGTGCCGACATCATTTCGCCGGCGGGAGACGTTTGGTCGCTGGGGGTCACACTGGTCGAGGCGTTGACGCAGCGTCCACCGCTTCGAAAACGTTCGCGAAGCAAGCCGCCGGTCTTGCCAGTTTCGCTTCCTCCCCTTTTTCTGGACCTGGCGCAGCAGTGCTTGCAACCAGACCCGTCGCGCAGGCAAACTGCGTCCTGCATAGCGGAGCGGCTGCGCCAGGCTATTCCTAGTGAAGAGGTGGCCCCAGCCACGCCACGTCCATCACTCAGGCTATGGCGTTATGCAATACCGGTAGCGGTTAGCGCGTTGGCCCTGTCTGGAGTTCTTTTGCGACCTCTCCATCAGACGCCGGCGCCGGCTCCGCCCGCGCGGTCCTTGCCGATCCCATCGGCCCCGCTACTCCCGGTCCAGCCCCAGTTTCCACCAGCACCTTCGCCCATGCCGCTAGTTCGGCCTGCTGCTTTAGAACCGCCCCGAGCCGGGCCACTCCTCCGCCAAGTCAAGCAGCAGGTCCTTCCCGACGTGTCTCAAAAAGCCAGAGACACTATTCACGGCACGCTGGAAGTCCGCGTCCGGGCGCGGGTGGGTTCGTCGGGGAGCGTGGTGGAGGCCATCCTTGAATCGCCCGGGCCAAGTCGCTACTTTGCCAATCGCGCTCTTGAGGCGTCGCAGCGCTGGAAATTTACGCCCCTCGCCGGTGCCAGTCAGAGTCCTCCGGAAGAATGGATCCTGCATTTCGATTACACAAAAGCGGGCACACAGGTCTCCGCCGAGCGCGCTACTCCCTGAAGCTCAGTATTTTTTGGGGGCCGTCGCATCTAACGTGATCACTTGAGGACGATCATCGGCCCTGTGGACCAGGGGCTTCCGGCCACCGCTATTCGGCGCTCCGGCTGCCGATTGGGCCCGCGAAATGATGATCGCCATGACGCCTGGAGTCGATGCACACGTCCGACCGGAGAACTTCCTTCACACCAAAACATTTTCATGATATTGTGTTTTAAGAACCCTGTAACCACTCAACAAAGGCGGGCACCATGCGCAAGTTAGCCGTGGTCAACATGAAGGGCGGCGTCGGAAAGACCACAACCGCCATTCACATCGCTGCGGGTCTGGCGTCGCGCGGCGGAAGAGTTTTGCTGGTGGATGCCGACCCTCAGGGCAACGTGGGTCACACCTTGAATTTGCACCCATCGCACACCTTTGAGGAACTCATGACGGGTGAAGCGTCTCGCGACGCCGTGGTCATTCGCGGCGTACGACGCGGCCTCGACGCGATCGCCTCGACCCCGGCCGGCTTCTCCCTCGAAAGGCGCTTGGCCGGGGAAACCCAGCGCGAGACGATTCTGGCGCGGCAGTTACGGGACATCCCCGGCTACGACGCGGTCATCGTCGACTGTTCGCCGGCAATGAATCTACTCACCTACAACGCGTTGCTGTTCGCTGAAGAGCTGGTAATCCCCGTCAGCATGGATCTCATGGCGGTCATCGGCGCCCGGCAGACTCTTAGCGGCGTGTTGCAAGTGCGCGAGCTTTGGCCCGAGCGCCCGCTGAACGTTCTGGCCGTACTGCCGACATTCGTTCACAGCGGCACCCACGGGTCCCGTGCCGCGCTGGAGGTCCTCGAGCACGATCCGGCCATGGGCGTTCATGTGTTTCGCCCGGGGATTCGCCAGTGCATCGATTTGAATTACGCCATGGCCAGCCACCAGACGATCTGGGAATACGCTCCGCGGAGCCGGGCGGCCGAAGATTATACTGAATTGATCGATTTTATTGCGTATTCCGGTTCATCACGCGGAGAGCATCATGTCAGCCACGAGCGGATCGTCACGCGGCCCATCGGCGGGGCGGCCTCAAGCCCGGCGTAAGGCCAAGCCGAAGTTTGAAATTCCGATGGAAGCCGCAACACCTGCCGCTGCCGGCTGGGTGGATCGGGGATCCCGTGCGGCCGGGCCCATTGGGGTCAGACCGCCCGAAACGCAATCCAGACCTTCCAAACCGACGCCAAAAACTGGCAGCTTATCAGCGGCGGGTTCGGACCTGGTTGTTTTCGGCTTGGTAACGATGGGCCGAACCGTTTGGTTGGGCTTCAACATCTTGACGGCTCCGGTACGGTATGCGCGGCGTCTTTTGGCCTTGGACTAGCGGACGTGGTCGATTCGTCTCGTTGGTATCGCGAGCATAAAGACAAGTCAGATGGCGGTGCCGCCTTATTACACCCTTTTCGCGGTGATGGTCCTCTGAAGTAGAGCTATCCCCCTATTCCTCCTAACACTAACAAAAGCTCATCTTAAACCTATGTGCCAAACAGGATAGGCTATGTGTGTTTTTTCGCAAAGGGGGCCGGATGGGTCAGGCACTCTGCACGAACGCGATCCTCGGCTGCCTGCTTTTTTCGTGTCTGGATGTCCGAGCCGAGCACTTATGCGCCATCAAACTTCACCATTGACCTGAACCTGCTCGACGGCAACTGGTCGTATATCGTTGGCGCCGCAGATTAGCTTCTCGCCGGAGCTATCGCCTCGATACGGCTACATAAAATACGCCTCGGCCCTCCCGCAGGTCACGCCCGTACACCAGCGTCAGTTTAACGCTGCCAATCGCGGTTATCTTCGCTTGCGCGCCGGCATCTTGCATCCACCTTCTGGATCCAAATTGCCGAGACGGATCGGCAATCCATCCCGTGTCGAAGAACGGTCCCATCTGCAAGCGGAAAAACGGGGGCTGCCACAGCGTGCGATCGGCTTCGGTCTGAACGAGAGCGTACTCGCTACCCAGCGGTGCGCTGCCTTTTCGTCCCGCGCGTGTTCCGACGTGCCCGCGGAGCCACAAATCGTTGTCGCGCTCCATGCCGAGCATGAACAATTCGTCAAATGGCAAGGTTCCGAAAGTCCTGCCGGCACGCATTCGCGCGCTGACGACTACCTTTTCGCCTTTGGATTCCGGCATCCACACACCCTTCAGATCGCCCAGCACGGTAGCGAAAGTCGCGGCCGGGCCGGTGAGCAATCGCCCGGTTTGCAATCGCGTTGATGCATCCACGCGGACACGCCGCTCGGGCCACGACCATAACCTGTAATTGAGCCCGTTTCGTTGCTCGAGGCACCATCCATTCGCAAAAAATGGGCTGGCATCGGCGTTACGAAACCGGCGCGCTGTCATCCACAAGCCGGTTGTCCATTGCAATTTGCTCGTCAGGCCGAATTCGAGGCTCGCGCCTCCCTCCGCCTTTTGAAGGATCAAATTTTGCAGGCTGCCCTGATGGCCGAAGTAAGTGGTGCTCAGGTCCCAGTTTTCATCGCGAGCGTCGATTGCGAATCGGTAAAGCCAGCGCGGGTTTAGCCGGACGGGACCGGAAAGATTGATTGCTACGCGCCGCTTGTTCGGATCCCATCGCCACAGCGATGTGAGGTTGATGGCCTTGTGTCCGAAATTGTCGTGGTCGAAATAGATGGTCCGAAAGGGCAGGCCGCTCGCGGCGGGCAGCACCTGGCCTAGCCAGATATTCCGGGATCGCACTGTTTCAAAAGAACGAAAGGTCAGGTCGAACCGCTGATCGGGCCTGGGCGCCAGATCGAACTGATAACTCGAGAGCACTCCCAGCCGATCAAGATTGCTCTCGGTCATCAGCAGCCGCTTGCGCGTGAATACCTGGCCCGGCGAGATTGCAAACGCCCGCTCGCGCGGCACGGGATTCAATTCCAGATCCGGCGCAAACTGAAAGGTCTGGACAAGTGGCTGGCCTATACGGTTCCAATACTTCAAGGCCGCCTCAATGTTGCCATCGAGAATGTAGAGACTGGCCAGAAAATCGTTGCCGTAATTGTCGGCTGGAGACAGCCGCAAGGCGTCGTGCAGATAATTCTTGGCCGCGGCGAGATCTTTGTTTCGGTATGCGATCCCGGCCAGCTCGAGGGCAAATCGCGGATCCTTGGGGTAAGCCTGCCGGGCGCGTAGAAAGACTCCCTCCGCTTCATCCAGCCGGTTGAGGCGAGCCAGCGCCAGGCCCTGGTAGAGATAGAGATCCTTCGAATGCTCATGCGCCTCGGATGCGGCGCGTATGGTCCCGGTCCAATCTCCCTGCTCGTAAAGCGTCTGGACCGTGCGTTCCACTTCCAGCATAGAGTGGGCGCTT
>DATLVQ010000831.1:0-7992 GCA_035577325.1 Bryobacteraceae bacterium
GATGCCTGGATCGAGGCGTGGACGCCAGGCGATACGGTGAAGGCCCGGCAGGAACGGGACAAGGCGCCATACGATCTTTGGATTGGTAATGGGTTTCTGAACGCCCCGAAGGGTTCCAGCATCAGCTACTTGCAGGTCGCACAGGCGATCTCCGAAGCGTGCCACGAATACAGCGTCAAATGTCTGGCCTACGACCGATATGCCTTCAAGCGCGGGCTGGAGCCGGAATGCGACAATCTGGGTATTTCGGTCGAGTTCGTCGAGCATCCGCAGGGCGGCGTCAAAAAGGGTGCGCCGAACGAGATAATGAAGGCGGCAGCTAAGGCAGCGCAGCGGGACGCCGAAGGGTTGTGGATGCCAATGAGCGTCCGGCAGCTTGAGGAATTGCTTTTGGAAAAGCGGATCAGGCTTAGGACAAACCCGGTTTTGATCTCTGCGATGATGTCGGCCGTGACCGACAGCGACCGATGGGGCAACTATTGGCTGGCCAAAGAGCGCGCAACGCAAAAGATTGACTGTGCGGTGGCTCTGGCCATGGCGGTCGGGGCGGCGCTTTCCTATGAGGGCGCATCGGTCTCGATTGCATCGATGATCGCATGAACTACCAAGGCCCGTGCCGGACTGCGAACAAAACAGAACACTCCACCATGGAGGTCACCGCCGAGTTCATGGCGATGGCCAAGGCCAACATGGAGCGCGGGCAACTCAAGGAAGCCCTGTTCGATCTGGACAACGCTTTATACCTGATGCCGAAATCCATACATGCCCATTGCAACCGGGCGCAGGCGTTGCTTTCGCTGGGAGACTATAGGCAAGGGTTCGCAGAGTTTGAGTGGCGGTTGGCGCTGTTTGGGGACGTATTCATAGGGGTTGACGTTCCGGTCTGGCGCGGTGAGCCCCTGGTTGGAAAGCGTCTTTTGCTGGGCCATGAGCATGGCTATGGCGACTCGCTAATGATGCTGCGCTATGTTCCGGTGCTTAGGGATATGGGCGCTGAGATTACCTTGCTGGTGCCGCCGGGGCTAAAACGCTTGGCCAGTCAGTTCGGTATAGACGTTCGGGACCAGTACCCCGACGACTATAGCATCTTCGACTATCGCTGTCCGATGTTCAGCATCGTGAATGCGTTGGGGCATGACGTAAACGATATTCCGTCGCAACCGTATATCGGGACGGTTGATGGCGAGCGGATACCCAGCAGCATCGGGATTGCGTGGTCGGGAAACCGGAAGCATCTGCGGGACGCGCATCGGTCGGTGGGGATTGAGCAATTCCTGTCGTTGCTGGAACACGATCACACGTTATACGCCGTTCAGAATACTGAACTAGACGAAGCCGCCGAGCGTGGCGTCGTAACGCAAGGCTTTGAGGATTTAGTCGAAACCGCAGTGTTCATGTCGCGCCTCGATCATATCGTGACGGTCGATAGCGCGCCGGCACATCTTGCTGGTGCCATCGGTCACCCCTCGGTGCATCTGCTGCTACCGTATGTGTCGGACTGGCGCTGGTACAACGCGAAAGCTTGGTATCCGAACGTAAAGACGTACTGGCAAGATAGGCCGGGTGATTGGGCGTCAGTGTTTGCTAAGTTGACCATCATGTGAATCCGAGCCCAGCGGCTCTGGGCGAGATAGAAGAAGCAGGAGAAGTAGGTATGTTCACGATCAAATTCTATAGTTCTGACGGTTTCCGCCAAGTCATCAAGGAAGCGGAAAGCTTTACGATCTTGCGCAGCGAGGATGGAACGGCAGAAATTACGCTGCATCAGAAAAACCAAGCTGATGATTGTCGAATTGATATTAACGATGACGACAAACAATATACTGAAGGATGGCCCATGAGATATGGCAGGGCCATCATTGAAAATGCTGCAGGTCGCACCACTGAAATTATTTATCTAAGGCCGTTGCCGGGTCTGGCGCCAAGAGCAGCATAGCTGGCAACCATGCAAGAACGGGTAGCGCCAAGCCTTTTGCCGCTACCCGTTCTTGTCGAGCTTCTTCAAATCGCAGCGTCAACACCACCGGGCAACTTTGCCGAGTTCGGCGTGTATAAAGGCGGTGCTGCACAGTATCTCGCTAAGGTCGCGCGCACACGTCTTTTGCCTTGGGAGATCGAGAACGAACCGGAGGAACGTCAGGGGCTTCTATATCTCTTCGACACGTTCACCGGGATTCCATTCAAGGGACTACATGACACTCATGCGGTGGGTGATTTCTCCGACACGAGTTATGAGGCCGTTCGAGCGCTGATCCCGGACGCCATCATTGTGCAGGGAGTGTTCCCGCAGAGTGCCGGTGGCATCAAGCCCGAGCCGTTGGCGTTCGTGCATGTGGACGCCGATCAATACGACAGCACGGTAGCGGCGACGAAATACTTCCCGCCGCTGATGGTGCAGGACGGAATAATTATCTTCGACGACTACGGATATCTTCCCGGCGTGACGCGCGCACTGCACGACTGGGGCGAGCCTTTCGAACGCACTGCATTCGGCAGGGCACTTTGGCGGAAACGGTGAAAGCAAATGAAAATCATCCACAAGGTTAGCGCCGAAAAGAACGGCATGAGCTTTGTCATGTCCGACGAGACACCTGACAGAATGGGGGATGTCATCGTCGCATCGGGTTGGGACACGACCAATTTCAACAAGAATCCCATAGCTCTCTTTGGTCACCGCTCAGATTTTCCACTTGGCACTTGGAAGAATCTTCGCGTCGAGAAAACAAAATTGGTTGGCGATCTTTCGCTTGCACCTCCGGGCACGTCCGACCGAATCGATGAAGTAAGGCGTTTGGTCGAAGCCGACATTCTCAAGGCCGTCTCGGTTGGTTTCCGCGATATCGAAAGCGTTCCGATCGATCCGAAAAGTCCGTTCGGCGGAATGCGATTTACAAAATCAGAACTAGTCGAATGCTCTCTGGTAGCAGTTCCGGCCAACCCCAACGCGCTGGCGATTTCAAAATCGCTCAACATTTCCCCCGATGTTCAAAGGATCGTCTTTGCCGAGCAAGGCACCGAACGACGAACCAAGAAGCATCAGGAGCTGGACGACTTCATCAGGCTTACAACGCTTGATAGCTGGTCGCCATCCGAGGCCAGGAAAGCCAAGTTTTGGCTTGCCGAACTGGCAAAGCAGCATCCATTCAATCCGCTGTATCGCAAGATGCAGAAATTGATGGATGAAATCGAAACGGTGCGAACCGTAAGCCTCGTCTCTGCCGAGCATGGCAGCAAGGGCCGAGCAATCTAAAACCCCTCTGGCGAGCACGCCGAAACATCTCTGTTCCCTGAAAGGGAATATCCCATGGCTTCCCCCATTGCCCAGCGCATCACAGATGCGCAGGAGCGCATTAACACGCTCAAAGACCAACTGACTGAACACCTCGCCTCCGTCGATGACTCCAACGTCACCGACGACCAGCTCGCCGTCACGCATGAACTGAACGAGAAAATCGGGATGACCGAAAAGTCGCTCGTCACTCTTCAGCAGGCCGAACAGCGGCTGGCTACCACCGTCGATACCCAGCTCACTGTCGGAAGCACGCAGCCGATGACGGTACGCAACGCCCGCCCGTTCGCGGTCGCGGCCCAGAAAGTCGAGCCGAAGGACTACGTATTTCGTGGCCTCGCCATCAAGGTATTGGCGCATTGCGACGAAGCACGCCGGCCCGCTGTTGACATCCTCAAGGAACGATACGGCGAGGACGACGCTACCAAGGCTGTGTTCGATGTCGTGAACAAGTCGGCTTCAGCCCCGGCCGACACGGTGACTTCGGGTTGGGCTTCGCAGCTCGTCACCACGGCGTTCGGCGAGTTCTTCCAGGCCCTGATGCCGAATTCCATGTACCCGGCATTGGCCGCGAAGGGCGGCAGTTTCACCTTCGGGCGAAACGGCACCGTCACGCTTCCGACCCGTTCGGCGACGCCGACGATTTCCGGCTCGTTCATCGCGCAAGGCGCACCAATCCCGGTGAAGCAAGGCGCGTTCACCTCGGTATCGCTCACCCCGAAAAAGATGGGCGTCATCTCGACGTTCACGCGGGAAATAGCCTTGCACTCAACGCCTGACATTGAGGCGATGATCCGCGAGGCCATCGTGGAAGATACGGCCGTTGCGATCGATACGGTTCTGATCGACACTAACGCGGCGACCACCACACGTCCGGCGGGATTGCTCAACGGCATCTCTACCCAGACGCCGGCAGGCACCTCGTTTGCCAACATGGTCACCGACTTGAGAAACCTGGTCGGTGCGTTGATTACCGGCACCAAGGGAAATGTGCGCAATCCAGTCTGGCTCATGCAGCCCGGCGACAAGCTCGCAATCGCCCTGATGTCAAACGCCAACGGCGAATTCCCGTTCAAGGCCGAACTGGCTGCAGGAACGCTGCTTGGCTATCCGGTGGTTACGTCAACGACCATGACGGCGGATACCATCGTGCTACTGGATGCCGCGGACTTCGTAACGGCAACCGGCGATGTGCCAAACTTCAGTGTGTCGGATCAGGCGGTTTTGCACATGGAGGACACAAGCCCCCTCGCGATCTCGACCACGACCACAGCCGTGGCCGCGCCAGTTCGATCTTTGTGGCAAACAGATTCTATAGGCATTAGGATGATCATGGATATAAACTGGGCGATGAGACGCACAGGCGTGGTCGCACTATTAACGTCGCCAACCTGGAATTGATGCTATAGTCTCCAAATAATGCGAGCCGCGACGCTGTTTCAGCAACGCCGCGGCTCTGACCACCGACCGTCTAGGAGGGACGCTCAATGGCTGAAGAACACGCTATCATTTCGCGAGCGCAAGCGAAAGCGCTCGGTCTCAAACGATACTTCACTGGCGTCGTTTGCATTGCCGGACATTTCTCTGAAAGAGATGTGTCGAGTCATTCATGCATTTCTTGCCGGAAAATCTCTCAACGCAAGAGATGGCGTGAAGATACTCAATTCAGGGCAAAGAAAGAGCGATGGCGTCTCGCGAACCTTGTCAAGGTTCGCGATACAGGTCGCCGTTCGCAAGAGCGCAACCGTGAAAAGGTTCGCGAGAGAAGCAACAAGTGGAAAGAAAATAATCGCGATCGGTCGAAAGAAATCACACGAGAATGGAAGGCCGCTAATCCTGATGCTGGCCTTGAGTGGCACCGTAAAAACAGGGACAAGTCTCGCTCTGCCGCAAATAGGTACTACCAAAAGAATAAACCTGCTGCGATTGAGCGTGCGACTTTAAGCGGTCGGAAACGACGTGCTCAGAAGAAGGGATCAGGCGGCACGCACACCGCAGCCGACCTCGCCGCGATCCTGAAACGTCAAAACTATAAATGTGCTGAATGCGGCGCTGACCTCCGAAAGGTTGGGCGGCATCTGGATCATATTGTGCCGCTTGCGCTTGGTGGATCGAATGACAAAGGAAATTTGCAATACCTCTGTCCACCTCATAATTTGAGCAAGGGCGCGAAACACCCGCTTGTATATGCTCGCGAGCAGGGGCGTTTGCTATGACGCCCGCGCAGGCAAGAGCGGCGCTGAATAGAATTCGGTGCTTGGATTGTGGCAAGCGCAATCCAGAATCTTACGTGTTGCACAATACGGTGTGGCGCCGCATCGTTGATGTAAAAGACCGAGGGCGAGAACTTTGCTGGGAATGTCTTGGCGCTCGCCTTGGCAGACCACCGCGCTATGGAGATTTCAGATTAACCCCGCTGGAGATGACCTGCCATTTTTGCCTGTCTACAAAAGCGGGATATGAGGCGTGGAAGATTGTTTTCCCCAATATGGGGCGGTGGATGCGCCATCGGACATTCAGGAAGTTGGCGCTAGGCGCGACGACCGTTGAAGAGTTTGAAAAAAGGCTGATCTCCTACGCGAGAAGTAAATACCAACTAGGCCAACCCACGAAAGGAAACGACAATGGCTGACGACACACAGGCTGCCGCCAAGGTGGCGGAAGATCGGCGCAAGGCGCGCGAGGCTGCGGCAAAAACCGCACAGGACACCCTTGACGCTCAGGACAAGGAACGTGCGTTCAACAACTCAGAAGCCGACCGGAGAATGAACCAGACGAAGCCCACGCCCACGCAGCGTGAGATCGATCTGGCCCGTCTCGGCGCTCCGGTCCTTGATAAGGAACCGGACGGCAGTGATCCGGACCCGTCAACGCTTACGCCTGAAGATCAGCGCAAGCTCCGCGATGAAACCGACAAGCGCCGCGCGTCCGCTGCGTCTGGTTCGGCTCCGTACAAGACTCGCGAAGCAGCGCCTCCCAAGCCTTCCGCGACTTAAAACGACTGACGGCGGCAGCACATGGAAAAACCTCGCTACCGGGTTGCCGCCGTCAGTCAGCGCATATCCTCGCCTGCTGTTGTCAAGGGCAACGGCAACATGACCATGGAAGGATGGATCGCCGCGGACTGGGGCTGGAATTACTGGCAGAGCGGCCATAATCCTGTTCCGACAGGAATGTCGGCAATTGTCGAAGCCTGCATCTCGTCCTATGCCCAGACCATTGCAATGTGCCCCGGCGCGCATTGGCGTTTGAGGGATGATGGTGGGCGCGACCGTATCAGCAACTCGGCGTTATCCAGGGTTTTGAGGGAGCCGAATTCGTATCAGACCATCTCGGATTTCCTGCTTAATCTCACGCAATCGCTTTACTCTGACGGCAACGCTTATGCCTTGGCGTTGAGGAATTCGCGGTTTGAGATTTCTGAACTGCATCTGATGCATCCCCGGATGTGCAGGGCGAGAGCCGCCGAAACCGGGGACGTGTTCTATACGTTGGGCGGGAACGATATCGTTCAGCGCATGATAGGAGGAGCTGGGGTAGAGGAAACGGTGCTGGGCTTTGTCCCGGCGCGTGATGTTCTTCACGTCAAGCTTAAAACCAGAGCCGGTTATCCGCTCCGGGGCGAATCTCCAATGCTGAGCGCGGCACTGGATGAGGCCGCTTCAAGTGCCATGGCGCGTCAGGCCGTTGCGTTCTACATGAACCAGTCGCGTCCGAGCGGTACCTTGAACACCGACTTGGTCCTGACCAAGGAACAGGTGGAAGAATTACGCAATCGCTGGAACGAACAAAGCCAGGGATTGAATGCCGGCGGAACGCCTATCCTTACCGCAGGGTTGAAGTGGAATCCTATGACCAGCAGTGCGCGGGATTCGCAGCTCGCTGACATCATGGGCTACACCGACAAGAGAATTGCCTCGGTTTATCGAGTGCCGCTTCCATTGCTGAATCTGGTTGACGGCGGCCCGCAGGGATCGACTGAAGCGCTGATGCAGTTCTGGGTTGCGACCGGACTTGGATTTGCGATCAATCATATCGAGGATGCGTTCGGCAAAACCTTCGGGCTGTTTGGGTTGCCCGATGAGTATCTGGAATTCGACACCGCTGCGCTACTTCGCTCTTCGTTCAAGGAGCGCACGGAAGGATGGGCTGCGGGCGTTATAGGCGGGATTTTTGCGCCTAACGATGCCCGTGCCGAGTTCGAGTTGCCCAATGCCAAGTTTGGCGACGAGCCGCGCGTTCAGCAGCAGGTCGTGCCGTTGAGCTTCTGGGGTCAGAACCCGCCGAAAGCGCCGGCAGCTCCGCAAGCACCAGCGATATCACCGCCGCCGCCTGCCTCCGACAAGGAACTAGCTGATGACAACGAGCGGCTACGGCAGTCCTTCCGCGCGTCACATGCCAGACACGTCACCGTTTGACATTCTCGCGGATGAGTTCGGTGCGGTAGCCGGGCGGATCGAGCGGGAGGTCAACCTTCGCGTTAGCGCTGCGATTGCCGACCTGACCCGACGTGATGCTGAACGAGAATTGATGCTAACCAAGTTGATGCAGGACATCAACGAACGAGTAAGGGCACGGCTTGCGACGGTCAGGGATGGGGTTGACGGAAGAGAAGGTCAGCCGGGGCGCGATGGCGCTGACGGAAAAGGTATCGACGGGAAAGACGGGGAGCCGGGTCGAGATGGTATCGACGGGAAGGATGC
>DATLVQ010000832.1:0-6069 GCA_035577325.1 Bryobacteraceae bacterium
GGACTATCAGCGGCCCGGGCCAGGCGCGCGCTTCATCGCGCTGCTTTTCCATTTCGTTCCGAAGTTCGGTCCTTTCAAAGCTTTTGGATTCAAGCTGCCGACTCCTGAAGTCGAGCGGATGTTCGAAGGCAGCTTCGATGCAGCGGTGCGGCGAAATCGCGCTTCATTTGCGCAGGCCGAGGCGGGAGGTCTCAGGCTGTCGAATCGCGATCTTGATACCGGGCGTCCGGTGAGCCCGGGCGAGTACGCGCTGACCGATCGAACCTACGACAAGCTACTGGTAAAACTGGCGCAGAAAAAATTCGACGGCGTCGCGCCGGAGGTTCGCGAAAACATACTCGACTTCTATCGCACTATGAAGTCTCCGGACCAGCACGGTATCGGGACAGAATTGGATGCGCTGCGTGGCTACAGGCCCAGCCGTGCTGACGTGCGGTAAGCCGCTCGTTGTCCGCCGCTGATGGCGGGGATAATCGTGATCTCCGCGCCACCCCGTACGGGCGTTTGCAGACCGCCGGTGTAGCGAATGTCTTCGTTGCCGACGAAGACGTTGATGTGCTCCCGGATTTGACCCTGCTCGGTGACCATGCGGTCGCGGATGCCTGGATACAGTTTCCATAGAGCCTCCAGGGCGACTGCGAGAGTGGCAGGGGATTCCTCGATGACGATCAGGCTTTTCCCCGCGGCGAAGGAGCGCAAGGGGCCGGGTATGAGAAAGGCGACCGGCATCTTAGCGTTTTCTCCGGACCTTGCTCTTGCCCCCCGGCGGCCGCCGTTTCGGTGAGGCTTTCTTCTGAGTCTTCCGCGGAGCCCGGCTGCTGCGCGGTTCCCCGATGACGCCGCTCTTCACGCAAACCACCGGAGGCAAGCCATCAAGAATCTTTTTCCAGGTCTTTCCTTCGTCGGCCGAACCGTACAACTGTCCGCTGCGGGTGCCGAAATAGATGCCGGCCGGGTCGAGCGAGTCTGTCGTCATGGCGTCGCGTAGGACGGTTTCAAAAGCCCCTTTCTGGGGCAGGCCGCGCGACAGGGGTTCCCAGGATTCGCCGGCGTTTCGCGTGCGATAAACGCGCAGGCAGCCTTCGGGCGTACAGCGAAACTCGTCGGACTCGATGGGCACGATATAAACGCAATCGGGATCGCGTGGATGCGTGACCATGGCGAAACCGAAGTCCGACGGCACATTGTGCGCGATGTCCTGCCAGCTCTCGCCATGGTTATCGGTGCGGTACAGGCCCCAATGGTTTTGGACGAAAAGCCGTTCGGGGCGCGCGGGGTGCATGGCGATCTTATGGATGCACTGGCCGAACTCGGGATATTTCTCCGGCATGTGCACGACACGGATGCCGCGATTGCGTGCCTGCCACGTGCGCCCGCCGTCTTCGGTGACGTAGACGCCTCCGGCCGAAATGGCTACATACATCCGCTCAGGATTTTGCGGGTCAAGCACGACGGTATGCAGAGCCAACCCGCCAAATCCCGGCATCCAGCGGGGGCGGTGAGGGTGGTCGAACAATCCGCGTACCAGCGACCAGGTTTCGCCGTCATCGCGCGATTCGTAGAGCGCCGCCGGCTCAACGCCGCAATACATAACGTCCGGATCTGCTGGGCGGCCCAGACAAATGTGCCAGATGTTCTTGAGCACGGCGCCCGAGTCGGCTGGAAATCGTATGGGCGCTTCCTGTGGATTGGTCCAGGTCCGTCCGAAATCGTCACTCGAGCGAAGGAACGCGCCCCACATGCCGACGGTTGAAGCCCATAAGCGATGGCGTCCTTCCCGGCTATCGTAAGCCAAGGCATAAGTAGACTGCCCATGAAAATACGGTCCAGCAATATCCCACCGCGCGCGCTGCGCCGACGAGCGCAACAGGAAGACTCCCTTCATGGTGCCGACGAGCAACACGACATCGCCGTTCTTGACCATGAGATGCTTGACGCCGCGATGCACGGTCGTCGTGCGGCCTCGCTGATCGATGGGCTCCGACACCACGGCGGTGGCGGATTGAACGGCTTCGAGCGCCGCCTGCACTTCGGTCGCGCGCTGATACCGCAGGACGGGATCTTTCGTCAGGCAACGTTGAATGACGGCGGCCAGGCCGGGCGGTAGACGTGCGGGCAGAGGTGGCGGCGGCTCGCGCAGAATGGCGGATGTGACCTCGAAACTGGTCCGCCCCTGAAATGGCACTTGGCCCGCGGTGGCCTCATACAGCACCACGCCGAGCGCCCACAAGTCGCTGCGATTATCTCCCGGATCGCCACGCAGGATCTCTGGCGACATATAGGGTAAGGTGCCACCGGTGGTGACGGCGGACTCCAATGTGTCCATGGTGCGCGTCCCGGCGTCGTGAGCGTCCACGGCCAGACGCCGCGCCAGGCCGAAATCCAGGACCTTCACAAGGCCTTCGGGCGTGACCATCACGTTCGAGCTTTTCAGATCCCGGTGAACGATATTACGCCCGTGCGCGTGCGCCAAAGCGCCCGCGATCTGCGCGCCGTAACGCATCACAGATTCGTATGGCAACCCTCCGCTACCGATGGAAACGCTGAGCGGCTTGCCCTCGATCAGCTCCATCACGATATAGAATTCACCGCCGGCCTCGCCGACCTCGTGCACCGTGCAAATATTCGGATGGGATAGGGCGGAAACCGCCCGCGCCTCCCGCAGCAAAAATTCCCGCGCTTCCCGTGCCAGCGTGCCGCCGAGGAATTTCAGCGCCACGTCGCGCTGCAATACCTGATCGCGCGCCCGGTAGACCACGCCCATGCCGCCCTCGCCGAGCTTCGCAACGATCCGGTAATGCCCGAGGACCTTGTCGATCATGGAGTTTGCTCACATGGTATCAGGATGAGCACGCCCAACTGCTTTGCCGGCAGGCGTTGAGCCTGCGGCTGGGCGGCAGATCTGGAAATTTGCTGTGGTGGTTCGCTGGCGCGCGGCATTCAGCTGAGCCGCGCGCCAGAAATTCCCGGCTTGCCCCTTGCTTACTGCCGCGTCAAAAGATGAACTTCGCGGCGATCTGTCCGATGCGCGGCGGCGCTTGAATCGAGGTGATTAGCCCGAACGTCGTGCCTGAAACCAGCCCGTTCGGATTCTTGAACTGAGCGTGGTTAAAGGCGTTGAAGAATTCCGCCCGGATCTGCAGCGTCATGCCTTCCCGGATCGCCGTGTCCTTGTGCAGCGCGAGGTTCCAGTTGTCCAATCCCGGCCCGTGGAAGAAGCGGCGGGGAGCGGAGCCGAAGACCCCAAGGGGCGGCACGCTGAAACCCTGCCGGGTCATCCAAAGATGGCCGTCCGTACGAGGATCGCCGGCATACTGGAGCTGGCCGGAGAAATTCGGCATGTCGACGCCTGAGGTGCCTGTAAGGGCCTCATCAAAGGCGCCAAAAAGGCCGACTGGGAATCCGGTCGAGAACCGCGTGATGCCCGCAATCTCCCACCCATTTACCAGGCGCTTTGGGAGGCTGGGCAACGCCTTGGCGAACGGTATCGCATAGGTGTAGCTGCCGATGAAATTGTGAGTGACGTCAAAGTTCGACAGTGCCCTGCTGAGCGCGTGATTCGCAAAGTTGATGCGGTCATTGAAGAATGAACCGTTGTCCAAGGACTTGGACCACGTATAGCCGAACAGGAAAGATGAATTTCCGGCGCGGCGTTCCAAACTTAGCTGCAGCGAATTGTAGTCTGAATTAGCCCAGTTCCCCTCGTAGAAGGAAGTCCCAAAGCTATGGCCAAAGGGGCTGCGGGTTCCAAGCACCAGCGTGCCATCCGGCCGCGTAAAGGTCTGATCTTCCAAGAAGCGGCCGCACTCCTGGGTGCCCGACATCACGCCGGATCCCCGCAGACTCAAACATAGGGCGGAATTCCCGGGGTTGGCCTCGCTTATGGAGAGCATCTTGCGCCCCAGGGTACCCACATATCCAAGACTGAGAACCATCGAGCCGCTGAGCTGGCGCTGGATCGTGAAGTTGTAATCGATCCCGTAAGGAAGCTTGTTGCGAACATCGTATCCAAGCGTACTTACCAGAGGCAGGTACGGCGTAAAGTTGAAATTCTTAGCCGCGGCGCTTCCGGGCGCCGGAATCACGTAGGGGAATGGCTGCCCCTGAGACTCACCGGTGGACCTGGTTCTGAAAGGCTCCTCGAACAGCGGAGGAGCGGGCGATCCCCAGTACTCGCCGAAGGGGACGGTTCCCAGAATCCAGTACAGCGTCTGGTCTTGAATGGCGGTGTAGAAGATGCCCGAACCCACTCGAATGCTAGTCTTTCCCGGCCCGCCGAGAATTTTCCCCAGAAATCCCTCGGAGATGTTGGGTGAATAAGCCAACCCGAGCCGGGGTGCGAAATTGTTGTATCGGGTTGGCGCCAATGTTCTCGGAATGCCTGGATCGCCGGGGTACACCAGACCTTTAGGCGCCGTAGGATATTGGGTGGACTGCTCGCCGGGAACGAGCGCGACGATCTTGTTCTGAGTGTCATACCAAGGCGTGCTGAACTCCCACCGTAGTCCGAAGTTTAAAGTCAGATTGGAACGAATGCGGAATGAATCCTGAGCGTAAACCCCACCGTACTTGCTCCGGCCGTCGAGAACCTGCGGGCTCGACTGCGAGTAGGATGTGGGTGCGCCAAGCAAGTAGTCCGCCACGTCGTAACCGGTCTCGCCGCCGGAGAAACCAAATTGGCCAACGAAGCCGCCGCCATTGCGATTGTTCATTTGGTAATAACGGTATTCGCCGCCGAACTTCAGCGTGTGGCGGCCCAGGATCTTGGAGAAGTTGTCCCCTATTTGGTAGGTGTTTTGAATAGCATTGCCGGTGCCCGGATCGCCGAAACTGAAATTATTGAGGCCGATATCGGGAACTGCTTTGTAGCCGGTGGGCCCGGAGTTATTGATGCCGAGAGTACCCGCGCCGGAGACGAAGCCCAGGCTCTCCAAATTTGGAGCGGCGATGCCGGCGGGGACGGATCGTACCACGATGCGGGTATAGCTCAACCGAAAATCGTTCACCGCCGTGGGGCTCACGATGTACGTATTGCTCAGAGTGGACAACTGGTTCCGGTTCCGGTCGCCGGAGCCAAAGCCCGTAGGGAAACTGCTCGCTCCATAAGGGTTCAACCTGCTGAAATCGTCGATGTAGTAATATCCCGACCAGTTTCCGGTCAATTTATTCAGGAAATCCACGCGCTGCCCTGCTTTGTGATCGGTCGAGTGCGTCGACAGGGCGGCGGAAGAGTAGGTGTTGTCTCCCACGTTCGGCAGCGGAATGAATCCGATCGTGCCCTTCGCTGCGGCAGAGAAAGCGCTGGCGGGAATGATTCCGTCGGGGAAGACGGCGGAGTAGGGTTCGTTGACTTGAACCGGACGCCCCAGGCGCTGCGAGAGCACTTGTGCCCAATAAGATCCGGTGACCGCCCCAGTCAGATTTTGGATGCCAACATTGCCCTGACGTTCCGCGCTGGAAAGCACTTGTACCGCACTGGCCGTTCCCCCGTTCACCAGCCGGTCGCCTTGATAGTCGGTGAACCAGAACAGCTTGTCCTTGATGGCCGGCCCCCCGACCGCATATCCATACTGGTTCCTTTTCAGTGCGCCCTTGCCGGTGTCGAAGAAACCTCGCGAGTCCATGGCGTCATTGCGAAGGAATTCGAAAGCCGTGCCGTGGATGCGATTATTGCCGCTCTTAGTAATGGTGTTCATGATGGCGCCGCTGAATCGACCGTATTCAGCGTCGAAGCTGTTGGTGATCAGCCGGAACTCCTGAATCGAATCCAGATTAGGCTGCACGCCGGCTTCAAAGTTGGCGGCGCCGGATACATCGCCTCCATTGATGAGGAAGCCATTGCTGTTTTCTCGTTGGCCGTTCACTGAGACCGTGCCGGGCCCCTCGCCACGCGTGCCTGAAGGCGCCACGCCCGTTTGCAGGCCTAATAGGTCGATGAAGCTACGGCCGTTCAACGGCAGTTCGAGAATTTTTTTCTCGTCGATCACTTCACCCAATTGAGTATTCGTGGTTTCTACCTGAACCGCGTTGGCGCTAACGCTGACTTCCTGCTGGGTGGCGCCGACTTTT
>DATLVQ010000833.1:0-5382 GCA_035577325.1 Bryobacteraceae bacterium
ACGCCGCTGTAGCGCGCGACCTGCTGCCCGAACTCTGCTGCGAAACGCAAGTGCCCAAGCTCATGCAAGACGTCGTGGCCTCCGGCGCGCGCGGCGTTTCGAACGCCAAGGGCTTTTATTCCTACACGCCGGCGCAGGCCAAGCGCTGGGAGAGACGATTTCTCGAATTCTGCTACGACATTCGCGCGCTGGCGCTCAAGTACCGGGAGCGCCCGGAAGACGCAAAATAAGGGGCTGTTACTCATCCACGCCACCCGCGCCGCCGTCTAATCCGGAAGGAGAAATTTGCAATGCGCATTCATCGCAGCTTCTTGATCGGCGCCGTGTGCTTATCCGGCGCGTTCGCCGCGCACTCGCCTCTGCTGCCCAAGCCGCGCGACATTCATTACGGACCCGGCCAGCTCCCGCTGCGCGGGCTAACCATCCGCCTCGGGTGGAACAGCGCCTCAGAAGACCGGTTCGCTGCAGAGCAGCTTGCCGCGATTCTCTCGGCCCGATCCCCCACGCCCGTCACAATCGCGTACGACGTCGTGGTCGCACCATCTATCCTACTCACGCGCACCGGGTCTATCGCCGCCCTCGCTCAGCCCGGCGAACACCCAGGCCCCGATTCGCGCGAGGCTTACCGCCTCAAGATCACGCCCGCCGGCGGCGAAGTCGAGGCCAACTCATCCGCCGGCCTGTTCTACGCCGTCCAAACGCTGCGCCAGCTGATCGAAGGCGGTGAACGCGACGCAGCGCTGCCCGAAGTCGAGATCCGCGATTGGCCCGCCCTCGCTTACCGCGGAACCATGGTCGACATGAGCCATGGCCAGCTTCCCACTGAAGACGAAGTCAAGCGCCAGCTCGATTTCCTCGCGCGCTGGAAAGCCAATCAGTATTATTTCTACAGTGAAGCCAGCATCGAGCTCGACGGCTACCCGCTGCTCAATCCCGGTGGCCGTTTTACAAAGCCGCAAATCGAACGCATCGTCGCCTACGGACGCGAGCGCCATATCGACGTTATCCCGTTCCTCGAACTCTACGGCCATTTGCACGATCTGCTGCGTATCGAGCTCTACTCCGACCTCGGCGCTTATCCCCACGCCGCCGAACTCGATCCCACGAATCCGAAAGTGACGGCCCTGCTGGCTGATTGGGCGCGGCAGATTTCCGCCCTGTTCCCCAGCACCTTCGTCCACGTCGGTTTTGATGAAACCTGGCAAATCGAAAATGCAGCCAAGAAACACGGCGGCGGCATCACCCCGGCCGAACTGTTTGCCGAGCAGCTCAGCAAGGTCTCGCAGCTCTTCCAGCAGCGCGGCAAAACCGTGATGGCCTGGGCCGATATCGTGGTGAAATATCCGGCCATCATCGACCGTCTCCCGCGCGGCCTGATTCCCGTCGCTTGGGCCTACGAAGCGCAGCCCGACATCAAGAAGTGGCTTGACCCGCTCGTCGCCCGGCGCCTGCCACACTTCATTCAATCCGGCGTCGCCAACTGGAAGGCGATCGCGCTCGATTTCGATCTCACTTTCGCGAACATCGATAATTTTCTCGCCGCCGGCCGCAAGTCGGGCGCGCTCGGCATGATCAATTCCGTCTGGACCGACAGCGCGCAGGGCTTTCTCCGCCTCACGCTGCCGGCGATGGCCTACGGCACTGCCGCCCCCTGGCAGTCCGCCGCCATGGATCGCGCCGGTTTCTTCAGCCAGTACGCCGCGCTGATGTATTCGCCCGCTGCCGCCCCCGACGCCGCCGCGGTCCTCGACAACCTCAACAAAGCCGAAGTCTCCATAGAAAAAACGCTCGGTGAAGCGTCGATTCACGCCATGTGGGATGATCCGTTCAGCGCTCCGAGCCTCAAACGATCCGCCGCTCATCGCGAAGATCTGCGCCAGACGCGCCTGCTGTCCGAGCAAGCCCAGATGCATCTCTATCGCGCTCTCAACGCCGGCGGCGACGCGGGCACGCTCAACACTCTCCTCCTCGGCGGACGCATGCTCGATTTCGCGGCGTACAAATTTCTGAACGCTCTCGAAATCGCCGAGCGCTGGCGCTCGTTCGGTCGCTATAATGCCGATCGGTATTGGAATGAGTTCGAATCCGACGTCGTGTATCAATCGCACGGCCGCTTCGCGGACATGATGGATGCCGCTTCCGAGTTGCGCAATGCTTACCGCTCCGCCTGGCTCGCCGAGTCCACGCCCTACCGCATGAACGCCGCGCTCGGCCGCTGGGATGGCGAGCATCAGTACTGGCTGCGGCTGCAAAACCGTTTCCGAAACGCCACCAGAGGCCTGAAGAATGGCGACAATCTGCCGCCCATAGAATCCATCCTCGGCCGCGAGTGAACAAATTCATATGAAGAAGCCCGTCCCGTTTTTCTTTCTGGCCAGCGTGGCCATCGCCCAACAGCCGCTATTCCGCATCGTGGACATGAACCTCGGCACAACCGAGCACGTCCAGCTCCCCAACGGCTCCAGCGCCACCGTCAAGCTCATCTCAACCGCTGAAACGCGCGACAAAGTTCGTTCCGCAATTCGCGACGCTCGCGTGGAAGTCGAGATCGATGGCGCGCGCGCCACTCTATCCTGCGGCAACTATCGTCTTCCAGTCGCCGTCGCCGGCGTGCAAGTGGATTGCCCCGTCACCAAGGCTTACTATCGCGACACGAACCGTGATCACTGGGCTCTCGTGAAAGACGCCCGCCTTCGCCTCTGGCCCGCCGGGTCGCCCTTCATGCCGCCCGGGTCTTTTGTCTATCCCGTCCGCCAGCGCTGGTTCGCCACGCGAACGCAGATGGCCAACGAACCGACCTATGTCGACGGTGGCGAGCAAATTACCACGCAGAAGATTTACTACCATTCCGGTCTCGATATCGGCGGCGCCGAGGGAATGGTAGACGTCATCGCCGCGACCCCCGGCCGTATCGTCGGGATCGGAACCGCCGTGATTGACGAAGAGAAAAATACGGGCCTGGATCACCAGTACAACGACACCGTCTGGGTGCTGGACGAGCGCGGCTGGTATCACCGCTACACGCACCTGTACTCGTTCGACCCCTCAGTGAAGCTCGGCGGGCGCGTGGGCATGGGACAGAAGGTTGGCACCCTCGGCAAAGAGGGCGGCAGCGGCGGCTGGTCGCACCTGCATTACGAAATCCTCAGCCGCCAGGCGTCGGGCAGGCTGGGAACCGTCGAAGGCTACGCGTTCCTATGGGAGGCGTATCTGCGCGAGTTTCAGCCGCATCTGCTCGCCGTCGCTCGTCCGCATCAGGCCGTGCTCATAGGCGAACCGGCGACGCTCGACGGATCGCGGTCATACACCGATTCGCATATCGTGCGCTACGAATGGACGCTCACCGGCGGCTCAAGAGCCGCGGGCCCAAAGGTCGAACACACATACTCGCAGCCCGGCACCTACAGCGAAATTCTGAAGATCACCGACCAGAGCGGCCGCACCGCGTACGATTTCGAGACCGTCAACGTGCTCGATCCCCGCCATCCCGAACAGGTGCCGCCATCCATTCAAGCCGCGTACTTTCCCACCACTGGCATCGCTCCGGGCCAGTCCGTCACCTTCAAAGTCCGGACATTCGGCACCACCGATGGGCAGGAAACCTGGTCCTTCGGCGACGGCGCCACCGCCACCACAAAATCCGATGGCAACGCCGTGCCCCTGGCACGTAATGGTTTCGCCATCACCACGCATGTTTTCCAGAAGCCCGGCGACTATATCGTGCGCGTCGAGCGCGCCAATCACATCGGTCAGAAAGCCATCGCGCACTTAGCCGTGCACGTGAATGGCGCCAACTAGTCAGGCGGTCAGCGCGCCGCGTTTGCAGGCCGTACCATCATCCATTCGACACGAGTCCGCGATTTAATACCCAAAGTTGGACACCACACGAAGGAAGTTGGGCGAGCCGAACGCCTTAACCCTAACCCGCCCAGTACTTTCCAGGCGCTAACCTCGGTTGGCTACTCAAAGAGAGGATTGCCGGTTTCGGATAGCTCCCCGTAATATCAAACTTGAAGGAGGCGCTATGGATGTGATTACGCTTTTCGCCACCGCGATTCTGCTCTGCCTTGCGGTTGGCTTCGGCGTTTTGTTCGCCAGGCTAACTGCGCGTGATCGCCTGAACCTCCCGCCGGAAGAATGGGAAGGTCTGTTCTCGCTTTCCCGATATAAAGCCATGGAGCGGCTGCTGGACGAGACCGATGAACAGTTCCTGCGGTCGTATCAAAATGTCACGCGGAAAGAGAATGCGAGGTTCCGCAGTAAACGCGTTAAGCTGTTCCGCGGCTACATGCACCAGCTCTCCGAAGACTTCAATCGAATTTGCAAGGCGCTGAAGCTGCTGATGGTCCAGTCGCACGCCGACCGCCCGGACCTTGCTGGACTGCTGCTAAAACAGCAGTTCACCTTCTCGCTAGCCATGATGGCGGTGGAAGTGAAATTGATTCTCTACGGCTTCGGTTGGGCTGGTGTGGACGTGAAGGCCTTGATGGAACCGCTGACCACCGTGCGCGCGCAGTTGCAGGCGCTGGCCGCCATTGCTGACCCGTCTCTCGGAATGTCCAACGCGTAAGACTCCGAAGAGCGGCTACCCCCCGGCTCTTACGCTCGCGCGTCCGATTCTCTGGAGCGCGAGCGCAAGGCACGGGCAGCAAAACCTCTTACAATTTCGTCAGCGTTTTCCCTCCGGAATTTGCCACCCAGATATTCGCGCCATCGAACACAATTCCGGTAGGACCCGCGCCCACCGAAAAAGTACCCAGCACCGCGCCGTCGCTCACCCTGATCTTGGTGACGCTGTTGCTTGCCTGGTTAGTCACCCACACGTTATTTCCGTCGAACGCGATGCTCATCGGATGCTGGCCCACGGTGACCGTCTGCGCCACCTGCCCGTTGCTTAGCACTTTGCTGACCGAGTTGGCGCCGGAGTTGACCACCCACATGTTCGCGCCGTCAAAAGCGATGCCAGCCGGGTTCGTGCCCACTCCGAAGCTTGCAAGGACCGTGTTATCGGTCGCGCGCACTTTGCTCACCATGTTCGTGCCGCCGTGCGTCACCCACATGCTGACGCCATCGAACGCCACGCCGCTCGGAGCGGACCCCGACGGCAACGTCAACGATGAAAGCAGGTTGTTGGCCTTGGGCTGCAATTGGATCAAACTGTCGTTCCCGTGACCCGCGGCCCAGATATCGTTACCATCGAATGCCATCGCCCGAGCGAGCGTGCCGAGTGCGAACGCCCCCTGGACAGCGCCATCCGCGGCGCGGACTTTACGCACGTGACTGTCCTGGGTCGACACCCAAAGATTGAATCCGTCGAACGTGATGGAGTTCCCTTCGGTGGCGCCCGCGCCCAGATCGAACGTCGCCAGTACAGTGGCGTCG
>DATLVQ010000834.1:0-2250 GCA_035577325.1 Bryobacteraceae bacterium
CGCAGTCCACCTTGATGACCATGCGCGGGTCGCCAAACAGGATTTCCGCTGCGGCTTCGACAATACGTGTCTTGCCGGAGCCGGTGGGCCCAAGAAAGAGAAGATTGCCAACCGGGCGTCCGGGAGAGTTCAGGCCTGCGCAGAAGACTTGGTAGAGGTCCACAAGCGCCTGTACGCCTTCTTCCTGGCCGACGATGCGTGCGCGGAGCGACTGGTGGAAATCGCGGGTATCGTTGCTGCGGATTGTCGGGTCCAGTTGCTGTCTTGCCGCTGCTTTCATGGCGTCATCTCCGAACGATGATGGCCCCTTGGCTCACCGCTCTGGCTGTGGTTGTCGAGATTTGAAAATCTCAACATTGCAGATATTGGGAGAAGAGCATGGGGCGTGCCAATTCGGAGGGAAGGTTGTGGAATTCAAAAAGGCTGCAAGTTCAACGAGATAGGAGTGTTGCAGATGTGGAAACCGTCTCACTGCGTGAGACCGTGTGCCGAGAGTGTCCAATATTGAGAGAGTTGAAACAGATTGTGTCAGTTCCGTGGTGACGGAAACGGGCGGAAGCGGTTGGCGGATTGAGCAAACTAGATGGTTGGTCGGTGGTGGGGTTGGGTTAGCGAAGGCGGACAGCCATTACTCAAGATTTGAAGCGGCCCGCCTCTGAAGGCGGGCCCTACATGGGAGAACGCGGAAGAGAGGCGGCCTATAGCCGCCCCTACTTTAGCGGTGGTCCTTTTTGCGGCCTTGCAGGGATTGCCGGGCTACGGCTGGGCCGGCCGCCGGGATTGACGCAGGTGTCGAAGTTTCGCCAGAGACGGCTTCGGCGGGGGTGTCTTTGGCGAGGCCGTCCTGAAGCGGAGTGGCGCCGGTAGCCAGGGTTTCCTCGGGGTTTTCCGGGGAGATGATGGCGCCTTCCTTCTCACGGACAAAAGTTAGCTCTTTGTGGACACCGTCCCAATCGACGCGGACGAGGTCACCGAGGTTGACCTGTTGGGTGGCCAGGAGGTTGGCAAGGGGGTAGACCAGGAAGCGCTCAATGGCACGCTTAAGGTGGCGCGCGCCGTACCGCTGGTCTGTGCCTTCCTGGAGGAGGAAATTGCGGCCGGAATCGGTGACGCGGAAAAGGAACTTATTGGTTGCGGTGTCGAGAACGCGCTTCTGAACGAGACCGAGTTCGATGTCGAGGACGGTTTCGAGTTCGGCGCGCTTGAGCTGGCGGAAGACGACCAGCTTATCGAGGCGGTTCATGAATTCGGGAGAGAATTTGCGACGAGCGGCTTCGACAGCGGTACGCTCGACTTTCTGGTCGATATTGGTTTGTGGAGTGTCGCCGGATTTGATGAAGCCGTAGCCGCCGCCCATGAGGTCGGTGATTTCGTTGGCGCCGAGGTTGGAGGTCATGAAGATGACCGTTTGCGAGAGATCGACGCGGCGGTTGTCGCCGAGGGTAAGGGTGGCTTTATCGAGCATGCCGAGGAGCAATTGCCATAGAGCGTCGCTGGCTTTTTCGATTTCGTCGAAGAGGAGGAAGGAAAGCTTTAGCTTGTCCGTGTGGTTCGCGGCCAGCGCTTCCTGGGTGATTAAAGGATGAGTTTCCCTGTGGCCGAGATAGCCCGGGGGCGAGCCAATGATTTTGGCAATTTCGTGAGAGTGCTGGAATTCGGCGCAATCGATCTTGATGACGGCACGGGGGCTGCCAAAGAGAATTTCGGCGGCGGCTTCTACGATGCGCGTCTTGCCGGAGCCGGTGGGCCCGAGGAAGAGCAAATTGCCGACGGGGCGGCCGGGGGAGTTGAGTCCAGCGGTGAAGACCTGGAACAACTCGACGAGCGCCTGAACGCCGTCGTCCTGGCCGACGATTTTCGCGCGCAGAGAGTCTTGAAATTCAATGGTGTCCGCGCTGCGGATACTCGGATTTAGAGAAACATCGCCTGTCGCCATGACCGCCTCCCTAGCGTCCCCGGAAATCCGGGGGCACAGATCCAAACCGACCGCCTGTCCGGTGCTTTCTCTTCAGCTGGTCTTTGGAACCGAACTGATCGAGCTTTACCTGGATGGTGGAGTGGAGCAGCTTCATTTGAAGGAGCAACTCACGCGCCACCGCGGGCGATTCGGAAAGCCGAAGGATCTGGGGGAAAAGGTCCGCCAGATCAAGATTGAGAGTGCGGAGGGCCTGAACGAGTTTCTGGACGGCCGGGGATTGAGGGTCAGCAAGATCGATCTGGTTGTCCAACTGTTCGCGCAAGGAGCGCCAG
>DATLVQ010000835.1:0-5804 GCA_035577325.1 Bryobacteraceae bacterium
CCGAGCCCCAATCCCCGCCTTGCGCGACCCAGCGTGTGTACCCGAGGCGCCGCATCAGCGTGATCCAGGCGCCAGCGATCCGGGGAATGCCCCAGCCCGTCTCAGTCGGCTTGTCGGAGAAGCCGTGACCGGGGAGCGACGGGGCGACCACATGGAAGGCGTCCTCCGCCTTGCCGCCATGGGCGGTGGGGTCGGTCAGGGGGCCGATGATCTTCATGAATTCGATCACCGAGCCCGGCCAGCCGTGGGTGATGATCAGCGGCAGCGCGTTCTCGTGCTTCGAGCGGACATGCAGGAAATGGATGTCGAGGCCGTCGATGGCGGTCTTGTACTGGCCCCAATTGTTCAGCACCGCCTCGCAGCGGCGCCAGTCGTAGCGGTGACGCCAGTGATCGACCAGCGCCTTGACCTTGGCGAGCGGGGCGCCCTGGGTCCAGTCGTCGACTGTCTCCGCGTCCGGCCAGCGGGTCTGGTCGATGCGGCGGTTGAGGTCCTCGAGGTCCGCCTGCGGGACGGCGAGGGTGAAGGGGGTGATGGCGTCATTCATGGATTTCTTCTCCGTTTCGGTACCGTGCTAGATTGCCGCACTGGCGGCCCATGCGTCTAAAACATCTTTACTATCAGACTAATACCGACAGGGTATCGGTATGGAACTGCGGCATCTCAGATATTTCGTAGCTGTCGGCGAGGAACAACATTACGGACGAGCAGCGAAAAGCCTGCGCGTCGCTCAGCCCGCGCTCTCGCGCCAAATCCAGGATCTAGAGCAGGAAATTGGTTTTCGACTCTTTGACCGCCTTCCGCGCGGCGTGAAAATAAGTGACGCCGGAAAACTATTTCTCGATGATGCACGCCGCATTCTTCAGGAAGTCAATGACGCAACGGCGCGCGCAAAACGAATCGCTTCCGGACAATCGGGCACTTTAAGGATCGGGTTTGTTCAAAGTATGTCCTGGCAAGGGATCGTTCCGGATTCATTCCGGCACTTCCGGGAACACCAGCCAGACGCGGAACTGCAATTAAAGCCATCAAGCTCCTCTGAACAGCTTGGCGCTATTCAATCGGGTTATCTGGATGCGGGCTTCGTTTTTGCTCCGTCAAACACCACCCGCGAGTTTGCGCAGTTGCAAATCGGCTTCGTGAATGTGGTCTTGGCGATTCCCACGGGACACGCACTCACAAAACTGAAGGAACTTCGACTGAGAGATTTAATTGAGGCGCCCTTCGTCTGGTTTCCGCGACGGGTAAGCCCAATCTTTTTTGATCGGTTAATGGCCAAATGTGCGCGCGGCGGCCTCAAGGCACCCCGTGTTGTTCAAGAAGCGTCGGACGAAGTCGTTATACTTAGCTTGGTAGCATGCCGAGTTGGTGTCGCATTCGTCAGCAGCGCTTCGCGAGGGCGACTTCCTCCAGGCGTGGAGCTGATGCCAGTGACAGATTTGAATGTACCGCTGCCTTTCGCGCTAGTGTGGCGGAAGGACAACAATTCTCCGTTACTCGCTAAATTCGTAGCTGACGTAAAGTCGATGGTCCAGCAACGAGGTCGGAAAGGCGAAATACTCGGTTAGTCTCAAGACCTTGAACTATTTATCCGCATTTTCTTTGAATCGCGTGACTGTTAGATGTCCCCGGTTCTCTTTTCTGTTTGGCGACCTCGAGTATTTCGCTTATCGCGCACGGCAAGATCGAAACGATCAAGGTTCATCACCTTGTTCCACGCCATGACAAAGTCATCGACGAACTTCTTCTCCCCATCCGAACTCGCATAGACTTCAGCCAGTGCGCGGAGTTGGGAGTTCGAGCCGAAGACAAGGTCCACTCGGGAAGCGGTCCACTTGCGTTTGCCCGTCTTCCGATCGCGGCCTTCAAAGATGTCCGCCTCATGCGACAGCGGTTTCCACTCCGTGCTCATGTCGAGCAGATTCACAAAGAAGTCGTTGGTCAGCGCCTCTGGTCGTTTGGTGAACATACCGTGCGGCGTTTGCCCAGAGTTGGTATTCAGGACACGCAACCCGCCGACGAGCACCGCCATTTCGGGCGCGGTCAATGTTAGCAACTGCGCCTTATCAATTAAGAGTGCCTCGGCCGGGATCGTGTACTTGCCTTTGAGATAGTTGCGGAAGCCGTCTGCGATCGGCTCAAGAACAGCGAACGATTCGATGTCGGTCTGTTCCTGCGACGCGTCCGTGCGTCCCGGTGTAAACGGCACCGTCACGTTGAGGCCTGCGTTTTTCGCCGCTTGCTCGACACCAGCGCATCCACCCAACACGATGAGATCGGATAGCGAGACCTTTTTGCCGCCAGACTGCTCGCGATTGAACGCGCTCTGAATTTCGTCCAACTTTTTGAGCGCGCTGCCGAGTTGAGCAGGCTGATTTACTTCCCAATGCCTTTGCGGTGCCAAACGAACACGGGCGCCGTTCGCGCCTCCGCGTTTATCCGAGCCGCGGAAAGTGGATGCTGACGCCCACGCGGTCGAAACCAGCTCGGCGATGGTTAGACCGGACGCGAGGATCTTGGCCTTCAGTGAGGCGATATCCCGCGCGTTGATCAATTTGTGATTCACCGCAGGCACGGGATCCTGCCAGATGAGGTCTTCTTCGGGAACTTCCGGACCGAGATAACGCGCGCGCGGTCCCATGTCGCGATGCGTGAGCTTGAACCAGGCTCGGGCGAACGCGTCGGCGAGTTGATCCGGGTGCTCCATGAACCGTCGCGAGATCCGTTCGTAGGTCGGGTCGAATCGTAGCGAGAGATCGGTAGTTAGCATGGTCGGTCGGTGCTTCGTTGATCGATCGTGTGCGTCCGGCACCGTCGCAACGGCTCCCTTGGCCACCCATTGATGGGCACCGGCGGGACTTTTCGTAAGCTCCCATTCGTGGCCGAACAGGTGCTTAAAAAACCCGTTACCCCACTTCGTCGGCGTGGTCGTCCAGGTGACTTCCAACCCGCTGGTGATCGTGTCCGCACCTTTGCCGGTGCCGAAGCTATTCTTCCAGCCGAAGCCCTGCGCCTCGAGTCCGGCAGCTTCCGGTTCAGGCGCGACATGCGATGTCGGGGCGGCACCGTGGGTTTTGCCGAACGAGTGACCGCCGGCGATTAAGGCCACGGTTTCCTCGTCGTTCATCGCCATGCGACTGAAGGTTTCACGGATGTCACGCGCCGCCTTCAACGGATCCGGGTTTCCGTCCGGACCTTCGGGATTGACGTAAATCAGACCCATCTGCACGGCGGCGAGCGGTTTCTGGAGATTGCGGCCGTGAATTTTTCCGTCAGCGTCGTCGTCGGAGACGGTCACGCCGCCTTTCTTCACCACGCCTTCCGAACCGTGGGCGTAGCGAATGTCGCCGCCGAGCCAGGTTGATTCGGACCCCCAGTACACGTCCTGATCGGGCTCCCAAACGTCCTCGCGTCCACCACCGAAGCCGAAAGTTTTGAACCCCATTGTTTCGAGAGCGACATTCCCGGCGAGAATCATCAGGTCAGCCCACGAAATCTTTCGGCCGTACTTCTGCTTAATCGGCCAAAGGAGTCGACGGGCCTTGTCCAGGCTGACGTTGTCCGGCCAACTATTAAGAGGCGCGAAGCGTTGCTGCCCTCTGCCGCCGCCACCGCGGCCGTCACCGGTGCGATAGGTGCCGGCGCTGTGCCATGCCATGCGAATGAACAACGGGCCATAGTGACCGAAGTCCGCCGGCCACCAATCCTGTGAGTCGGTCATCAGCGCCGCGAGATCGTTTTTAACCGCACTGAATTCGAGACTCTTGAACTCCTTGGCGTAATCGAAATCTTCGCCCATCGGATTGGACTTGGTCGAGTGCTGGTGAAGGAGTTCAAGCTTCAACTGGTTAGGCCACCAGTCGGGGTTCGAGTTGCCGCCGTTGCCGGCGTGGTGGAATGGGCATTTTGGTTCGGTTTGCATGGATGTTTCTCCTTACGTCGGTTGGGCTGAATTCAGTGTGAGTCTCGAGGGCGCACTTCCATCAACTACCAGCGACGGACATGATAGTTGAAATACTTGTTTCCTTGAATCACCATAGGATCTGCCTATGGAGATGCACCAGTTGCGATACGTCGTAGCGGTGGCACGTGCCGGTAACTTCTCGCGCGCGGCGGAGCAATGCCATGTCTCCCAGCCGTCTTTAAGTCAGCAAATCCTTAAACTCGAGGAGGAACTAGGCGAGCGATTGTTTGACCGGATGAAACGGGAGGCCAGGCTCACACCACACGGCGAGGCCTTCCTGCCCCGCGCGCTTAAGATTCTTGAGGAAGTGGATCTCGCCAAGCGTGAAGCGTCTGATGCGCAGGGCTTGCTGCGCGGCCGACTGATCGTGGGTGTCTTGCCAACAATTGCGCCGTATCTACTGCCGGAGTTGCTTGTGGCGTTTGCGAAAAAGTTCCCCGGCGTAGAAATCGTGGTGCATGAGGACACGACCGCTCAGTTGCTCAAGCTCGCGCAGGCATGCGAAATCGATTTCGCGCTGGCAAGTCGACCGATCCAGGACGAGCGGATGGAGGTAAAGGACTTATTTACCGAGGAATTGCGCGTGGCCTTGCCCCACGGCCATTGGTTAACACGCAAACGTACCGTGAGCCTTGCTGACCTCGAACATGAACCTTTCATCGTGATGAAGGAAGGGCATTGCCTCGGCGATCAAGTGCTTAAGTTTTGCGAACGGCGCGACTTGAAGCCGACGATTGCGTTTCGCAGTGCTCAGCTGGAAACGCTTCAAGCGCTTGTCTGTTCCGGGATGGGTATCTCGCTCGTTCCTGCGATGGCGACACGAAGCAAGCGCGCAGACTTGCCTGAGTATCGTTCGGTTCTCGGACCCAAGCCCGAACGGAAGATCGTGGCAATCTGGCCCAGGCAACGTCCCATCGGTCGCGCGGCGAGCGAGTTCTTGAAACAGGTTTCCGCGAGATCCAAGAGTTGAAACGTTAGGCTTCGAATGCCATCAACGAACGTGGAAGAGTACGCGGGTCAGCGATTCGTTAGGCGTTTGCGGCGGCGCGGATTACGTCGAGCAACGAGGGTGGGCTGAGAAAGCATGGGGACGTGACTGCTCTCGAACTCATGGGTGGTCGCTTTCATGCGCTTCGCAACAAAACGTTCCAGCTCAGGGTGCACAGTGCGGTCGTTCTTGCCCACGATGTACCAGCTCGGTTTCGACTTCCACGCGGTTCCTTCAAGCTTCTGGTTGAAGAGGTCCGCGTCTGGCACGCCTTGGGTCGCCCAAACAAGTTTCTGTTCCTGCTCGGGCAAATCCCCCGCGAAGATGCCCTCGTTGCGGTTAGCTCAGGTGATCGTGAAGAAATTGCCAAGTTCGCCCGTTCGCCTTGGCTGCCGCCGCGGCGTTGTAGTGAGTGCCGGTGTGGCGCGCGAAGGCGTGATTGCATCCAGGATAACTATAGATCTTCACATTCGGCTTGTTTGAGAGTGCGGCTTTGATTTTTGTCTGAGCCTCCTTGGAGATGAATTCGTCCTCCTCAGCGAGGTGCATCAGCATCGGCGCCGTTATTTTGTCGGCTTCGTCGAGGTATTTTTCTGTGTCCCCGCCGTGATAGGCTACGGCAGCGTCTATTTTTTCCCGCGCTGCGGTTAGAAAGGTCATCAGGCCACCGAGGCAGAAGCCCATCACGCCGACCTTGCCCGAAGCGCCGTCCAGTTGGCCCGCTACATGAGCGGTAGTGGAGATGTCGCGAACGCCCTTATCGCGGTCATAGGCGGCGTATAGGGCTAATCCCTTTTTCCACTCCGCATCGGACCAATGGTTGAGATCGACGCCTGGCTCCTGGCGCCAGAA
>DATLVQ010000836.1:0-3476 GCA_035577325.1 Bryobacteraceae bacterium
AACATCGGCGCGGCCCATATAAGCGGCCCACATCAGCGCAGTCTTGCCATCCTTATCCCCGCCGTTTAGGGCAGCGCCTTTTCCGAGCGCTAGTTGCAGCGCCGTGAGATTCCCCATTTTGGCCGCGGTCAACAGGGCGGATTGTTCCGGTGTGAACGGGGTTTGTTCTGCGAGAGGGTGTGGAATGGCTTGCGGAATACCCCGCGGCGGCCGGGCGCCACGAGCAGCAGAGGTCGTCATCACCGCGGGCAATGGCGCGGCGACCGTCTCCGGTTTCGGCGGCTCGTCGCGCATCAAATAGGTGCATAATACGTAGCCCGCGCGGTCGCTCATGCTGCACCAGTCGCCCTCGCCTGTTGCTACCGTAAATGCGATGTTCACAGTGTCTCCTTTGGCGAGCTTCTGCGTCACGGCGCTTGATCGAGAGGTCTCGGCGTAAATCGGTACAGCCTCGGCGTTGACCGTCGCCCGGGTTGTGTCGGATGCGTCCGCCCCGCCTGACACCGCCAGCAACAGGAACATGGAACGTAATTTCGCACCACCCATTTACTCTGGATCGTAGCCCGGATTCCCCCTTAAGCGGCAGTTGGCGGAAGTTATCGAATATTTATTAACCATTGAGGTCTGCCGTCCGCAACCTGCGAAAGGTAAACTGGATCTGCCATGTTGCCCCGCCCTCGGCCAGCCGATAGAATCATGCAACCCCGGTCCACGGCCCACCATCTCATGGTTGGCTGGTGTAGGAGCGAGCGGCTTCTAGAAAAGGAATGTATCGTGAACAATTCACGAGAATTGAGAGTTGAATTGCGCAACGTGGCCAAACGTAAAATAAAGTAAAACCTGAGATTTAGCACCTACGCCTAGCACTGGATTGATAATGAGAAACGAACTCTCAGCAGCAATAGAGCCCGTGGAAGCGGCGGCCCCGGCTGACGATTCGGAGTTGGATCGCGTTCTGCTGGCGCACCCCTGGCTAAAAGGTCTGGAGCCGTTTTACATCGAATGGGAACTTGTTTGGCCGATGTAGCGTGCGATTAAAAGTGTCGCCGCAGCCCCGCAAAGTTTTCTAGCACTAACAAACGTCCGTCCGCCGGTTGGATTTCCTCGTGCTCCAGACTCCAGGTCCGCGGATGCGGAATGTAAACCGCATTCAGCCCGGCCTCAAGCGCGGGGTTGATGTCCGACTTCGGGCTGTTCCCCACCATCCAGGTCTGACGTGCATCGAGTTCGCGCTCAAGCGTCAGCGAGGCGTAGGCATGCGTGTCTTTCTCCCGAACAATGGCGGTGTGGCTGAAGAACGTACCCAGGCCGGAGCGGTCGATCTTCAGCTTCTGCTCTTCCTGGTGCCCCTTTGTAAATAGCGTCAGTTCATGGCGCGCCGCCAGATATTCGAGCGTTGGCACGACACCATCAATCAATTGGATGGGGCAATCGAGAATACGTTCGGCGAAAGACATCGCCTTGGCCAGATCGTCTCGCAGGATCTCGCGCTCCGCCAGTCGCTCATAGCACTGCGCCAGGTTGCGCGCGAAATTCGCCGCCCCATAGCCGTGAATCTTGATGTTCGCGATTTCGATTTCATCCAAAACCGCGCGGACCTCTACAGCGCTCATCGAAGAGTGGCCGAGAAAATCGACAAACTCGTCGAAGGCATCTTCGAAGTAGATGTTATTTTCCCACAGCGTGTCGTCGGCGTCGATGAGGAGATGCTGCCGTGCCATGCCCTCCCTCATGGCTTGGCTTGAGGAGCGAGCAGGAAAGGGATCTCGGCGATGATATCCACTTCCACCGGCGTGCCGTCGCGCTGAGCGGGCTCAAATCGCCATTTCAGCAGCGCCTGCGCGGCGCTGCGATCAAGGCGCGGGTCGACACTTTTCAACACATGCAGCGTATACACACGGCCATTGGTGCCGAGCACGCCGACCAGTTGGACCTTACCTTCAATGCGCTCGGCGATGGCGTCCGGAAAATATTTCGGGTCGACCTTATGGACTGGAACCGGCGGCTGCAGGCCCCGGCCCCCGCCGGTGCCATCCGGCGTGCGCTCCGCAAACCACATGATCCAGCTTCCGACATAGCTGGTGATATTGGGCATCTGGACGGCGAGCGTGTGCACCTCTCTGCCGTTGAACTGCGGATCGGGCGGCGGTGCAAGCCGGATCTCGGCGGCCGGAGGTTCGGGCCGGTCGGCCCCATCGGGGTTCATCGCGGTGCTAGCGGCTTTTGCCGCGGCTTGGGCAGCAGCCTGCATCGCCACGGCCGAGGTGGGCGCGGCGCGCGCGATCAAGAGCTGGTTGGCCGGCACCGAATTCTGGCGAGTCTGCTCGCCGCCCCGCACCAACAGCCCCGGCACGGTTAGCCCGGTGCTCGAAGCGGGCCCGCCACCGCCAGCCTCGCCATTGGCGTCCGGCCCCGCGGAAAATTGCGCCTGGCGCGATGTCTCCGGCAACGGCCCCATCAATTTTCCCGCTGGGTTTAAACCCACCACGGCCACGTTTACGTTAGCTGACGGCATGCCCGCCGCGTTGATAGACGGCGCCTCCTGCAACAACGGGATAGCCGTGTTGCCCGATCCGTTTCCGCCCGGGGTAACTGGCCGCATGAAAGCACGCGGCTTGGGCTTCTTGGCCAATGGTGCGAGCGGTGCGCCGTCAATCGCCGCATTCGGTTCCCTAACCCTTGCCAGTTGCATGGCGACCCTGGGCGCATCCGGGAGCGCCACCGGACCCGCGGACGGGCGCCCGGGCGCGGCTGGTGGAACAAACGTGCGCGCCTGCGGTTTATTGGCGAGCGGCGCCGCCATGTTCTCGGCCAGCAGTGGGACGCGATCGGAGCGTAGCGCTGTCGCGAGACTCGGGGCCTCCGGCAAGGCAGGCGCCGCCTTGCGCTCGACCGGCTTTGCCACCGGCGCTACGAAATCGCGCGGCGTGGGACGGTTCTCGAGCGCAGCTACCAAATTCGCTTCCGGCGCCGGACTCTGCTTCATGACCAGCTTCGATTGCACTTTGGGAGGCTCAGGCAGGGCGGGCGTCGGATCCACCGATTTTGGTGGGTTTGCCCGCGGCGGCACAAATAATTTCGCCGGCGGACCAGGCGGAGGCGGCTGGATCAGCGGCAGGCGGAACGCCAAAATGTTGGGTGCGGCCACCTCGGGCTGCGGTTTGATTTGCGGCAGCGGCCGCCATATCATCTGTTTTCCGCTGTCGCCTTGCTTTGAGACGATTGTTTGCTCCGGGCTCTTCAACTCGCCGCCCGGCGGGCGGTCATCCGGTTTCTCCGGCGAAACCTCCGGCAGCTTTTCGGGGAACTTGTACCAGACCAGCTGGTGCTCGTGCGGCTTAATCACCTGATCGTAGAGCGACCGCGGTCGCAAACGGCCCGACGCCGGGCCTGACGCCACCAACACGAGCAGCCCCCCATGGACGAGGAGCGAGAAGACGATCGGCAGGGGCCTGGGACCGGAACGGGTCAGGGGC
>DATLVQ010000837.1:0-8855 GCA_035577325.1 Bryobacteraceae bacterium
TGCGATTTTTCGGCGGCTTGACGATTGAAGAAACCAGCGAGGCCCTCAACATTTCTCCCGCCACCGTGACACGCGACTGGGTTACAGCCAAGGCTTGGCTTTTTGATCAGCTCAATCGGGCGCGCGATGAAGACCGGGCATGACCTCTGAACGGTGGCACCAGGTACGGGACGTCCTTTACGCCGCTTCGCAGTTGGAAGGCGGAGCACGTTCCGCATATTTGGACGACGCCTGCGCCGGCGACCGCGGTTTGCGGGATGAAGTCGAAAGGCTGCTCTCGGCTCTGGATCAATCCAGGGGGTTTCTCGAGCCGGATCCGGCGGTCGTGCCGGCTCTTTCCCCGACTTTGAGAATCGGCCCCTATCTGGTGCTGGGCGAGGCCGGCCGCGGGGGTATGGGCGTGGTCTATCACGCGGTGCGGGACGACGACTACCGCCAGGAGGTGGCCATCAAACTGGTCAAAGCGGGCGCGGAGACGGACTTCCTGATCGGCCGCTTCCGCCTGGAGCGACAGGCGCTGGCGCTGCTGAACCACGCCAATATCGCCCGCCTGCTAGACGGCGGGACAACACCGGACGGGCGGCCTTATCTGGTGATGGAATGGGTGGAAGGCCGGCCCATAACAGAGTACTGCCGCACGCATGATTTGAGTCTACGAGAGCGCCTGCAGTTGTTTCTGGAGGTCGGCGATGCCGTGGAGCATGCCCACCGGAATCTGGTGGTCCACCGCGATCTGAAGCCCTCCAATATTCTCATCACTGCCGAAGGGCGTCCGAAGCTTCTCGATTTTGGCATCGCCAAAATCTTTTCGCCTGAAGCCAGCGACGAACCCCTGACCCTGGCAGGCGCGCGCATGTTGACGCCGGATTACGCCAGCCCCGAGCAGGTGCGCGGCGAAGCCGTGACGACGGCGACCGACGTTTATTCGCTCGGAGCCGTGCTGTATGAGACATTAACGGGCGGCCGGCCAATCAAGTTCGACGCCAGGACGCCCGGAGAAATTGAACGGATGGTTTGCTCGCAGGAACCGCAGCCGCCGAGCGTGGCCACTGGAACAGCAGGCATTCCCGCGCGCGAACTGCGCGGCGATTTGGACAACATCGTACTCAAGGCGATGCAAAAGGAGCCGCAACGGCGTTACGGCTCCGTGAACCAGTTCTGCGAGGACCTGCGACGCCACCGGGCGGGGCTTCCGGTGGTCGCGCGCAAGGACACAGTCTCATATCGGGCGCGTAAGTTCGTGCATAGGCATCGCGCGGGCGTGGCTGCCGCCGCCCTTGTGTTCTCCGCCATGGCGGTGGGAACGGCGACAACACTATGGCAGGCGCGTGTCGCCGTGGAGGAACGCGGACGGGCCGAGCGGCGATTCAATGATGTCCGCAAGCTGGCGAATTCGTTCCTGTTTGAGCTTAATGATGCCATCCGGGACCTTCCCGGGTCGACCCCGGCTCGCTCCCTGCTGGTGAAGCGAGCGCTCGAATATATCGACAGCCTGGCCAGCGAGTCCCGGCAGGACCGCTCCCTTCAAAGAGAAATGGCGACGGCTTACGAAAAGGTCGGCGAGGTTCAGGGAGATCCGATGTTTCCGAACCTGGGCGATACGCGGGGCGCCCTGGCGACCTTCAGTAAAGCCCTGGCGATCCGGGAAGCTCTTGCCGCGGCCGAACCCGGAAATTACAACTTGAGACGGGAGTTGGCGGATACTTACGAGGCGCTCAGCGACATTCTCGCATTTTCAGGCGACACGGCCGGCGCGGTTCGGGATTCGGGCAAGGCCTTGAAGATTTATGAAGCACTGGCTGACCGTTTCTTAAGCAACCAGAAATTTCAGAACGGACACTTGGTGGCCACATACATGCACGCCAGCCTGCTCCGCAAAAGCGGCGACCTCGATGGGTCGCTCGCCGAATACACCCGCGCCGCCGCTTTAAGCGTGCGATTGATTGCGGCGCATCCGTTGCTGCCGGAGGGCAAGGTCCATCTGGCCACGAGCCTGGACGGCGTTGGCGGGATTCTGCAGGAGAAGGGAGACACCGGCGGTGCGCTGGAGAACCGGCGCAAGGCTTTGGCGATTCGAGAAGACCTGGCATCTCGGGACGCGAATAATTCGCACTACCGGCGTCAATTGGGCTTTGCCCATCACAATCTCGGCCTCTCCCTGGCCGAGTCAGGCGATTTCGAACAAGCTCTATCGCAATTCCGCGAAGAGCTGCGCTTGTTTGAATCGCTCGCCGCCGCCGATCCCAAGGACGCCCAGGCCCATCGCAATCTGTCTCTGGCACACAAGCAAATCGGCGATATACTGATGCGGAACTCCGACTGGACGGCCGCCAGGGAACAATACGCGAACGCGCTCGCGATCGATCGCGCATCCACCGCTGCCGACCCGGCGAGCGCGCAAGCCAGGCTGGATCTCTCGCTCAGCGAAGGCAAGTACGGATTCGTTCTCGCCAAGCTAGGAAATTCAGGGGAAGCGCTGGCGATCATGCGGAAGGGAGTCGCGTCGCAGGAACAGCTGCTCGCCAAGGATCCGGGCTACGATTTGATCCGCGGATTCCTAGCCAATAGCTATACGCGGCTGGCACAAGTCCTGTTGGAATCGGGCGACCAGAAGGGCGCTTTCGATTGTTACCGGAAGGCGCTCGCAGCCAGGCAGGCGCTCTTTGCAAAAAACCCCAGCAACACCGCGAACCGCGGCGCGCTGGCCGAGTGTTATATGAATCTGGGACAGGCAATGGCGCTAGGCAACCCTTCCGACGCTCTCGAGTTGCACCGCAAGGCCATCGAACTGCTTGAGAGTCTGAAGGCCATGGACCCAAATAACGCGCAGCACCCTCTCCGCCTGGCGAAAGCGATGACCAACGCGGCGCGCCTGCATGTTCGGCTAGCCTCACGGACGAAAGAGCCGTCGCGGTTTCAATTCGAGCAATGGAGCGAAGCCCGTTCCCTCTATCATCGCAGCCGCGATTTATGGCTGGTCCTGGCGCAAGGTGGCAAACTGGTTGCTTCGGACCGGCGGTGGCCTGAAGTCGTTAGCCGGGAACTGGCCGGTTGCGAAAGTTCAATGGCTGGGATCCGCAAAGAATGACCTTTACCAAGAAGTCAGGTTACTGAGGAACGGCCTGCATTTTCGAAACCTCCCTGTTATTCGCCAGCGGGCTCGACCAACTGACGCATTCCGTACTTCAGGTATTGCCAAATCGTCTGCGCCAAAATCGGAATCGCGCATAGTCTAACTGTGCTAGGGCAGCTTACAAGGGTAATTAGTAGATCTTCCATACCGATTCTGACGGGATAACGAATTGGAATCCAAAAAGGTTCATTCGAGAACCGCCGTATCTTCTTTCACTTCCTTCACCCTTCTTTCACAGGCGTTTGACCGGGTCCGTCGTTCGAGCCCGCGACCGCCCACCACCTACACTGTTTTCAACATCACCTTATCTATTTCCATGGCCGCCTCTAGCGTCTTTTCCGCGTCAAGCTCTGCTAGTGCGGCTTCGTCGTGAGCCACACTCCCGACGCGTTCGGTCGCTCGCCGATTCAGGCGTGAGGAGCTTCGCATCTTTTGTGGATGCTCAATCATCTTGTAGGACTGAACCTGAAGCCGCTTCCCGCCGGTGCGTACATGGAACCAGAAATGGACAATGATTTCGCCCGGACCGTTGCCGATCCCGTAATCGTGCAAATTTCAGGGTAATGGTGCGTCGGACGTGCGCGATTTCGATCCCACGAGTGAACCTGAATTACAAAAGATAATGAGCACTCAACACCTATAAACTTTCGTACTGGAGTAAAACAATGTCCCTTCGACCGGTTAAGCGACTCGTCAGGTCCAAGCCAACTCTGGAAGGTGCGGGCGTGCACCTGCGGCGCGCGTTTGGCTTCGGCAACACATCCGATTTCGACCCGTTTCTCCTTCTCGACGACTTTCGCAATGACGTTCCGGAAGACTACTTGGCCGGATTTCCGTGGCACCCCCACCGTGGAATCGAGACCATCACGTATGTGCTCGCCGGAACTGTCGAGCATGGCGACAGCATGGGCAACCACGGCGCCATCGCCGCCGGCGACGTCCAGTGGATGACGGCGGGCAGCGGCATCATCCATCAGGAGATGCCGAAAGGAGACCCGGCCGGCCGGATGCATGGCTTCCAACTCTGGGCGAACCTTCCCTCGTCCCTTAAAATGACGCCGCCGCGATACCAGGAAGTGAAAGCGATCGACATTCCGGAGATAAAGGACGACGATGGTACCCACGTTCGCGTCGTGTGTGGAAGCTTTTGGGGAAAACGTGGCCCCGTCGACGGCATTGCTGCTGACCCCATTTACCTTGACGTGTCGGTCCCGCCCGGACGCCGGAAAGCCCTCCCGGTGGAGACCACCCGTCACGCTTTTGCTTACGTGTTCGCGGGCTCCGGGAAGTTCTGCAACGCCTCCGGTCCTCTTGCGGTCCCCACGGAAGGCGTCGGTTGGCTGGAAACCGCCCCGCCGGCGCAGGCGGACAATCGTTCGCTGGTCCTCTTCGACCGCGGCGATGAACTTGAAGTCCAGGCTGGCGACGACGGAATCCGGTTCCTCCTGGTTTCGGGCAAGCCTCTTGAGGAGCCGGTGGCTTGGTACGGGCCGATCGTCATGAACACCCAGCAGCAGCTCCGGGACGCGTTCGAGGAGCTGGAGAAAGGGACATTCTTGCGATCTAAGTCGGGCTAAACAGCGGCAATAGCGGACCCTATGCCCTGAGCAACCTGCTTGCGCCCAGGAAGTAGGAACGAACCCAAATCCTGCCAGCGAGCATCAACTAACAACCTGCACAACTGTAGGGGGTGTATGCGATGAATATACAAGTCCTTTGTAAACAATGGGTGTCGCCAATTTTTTGCCTTGCTTGCGCGATTCTTCTGGTTCTGCTCGTTTCCGCCGGTTGCTCGCAAGGCACTTCGGCCGCGAATCCTGCTCCGCCCGCCGTCGAGGTGGTGGAGGTTCAGCAAAAAGATGTGCCAATTTACGGTGAATGGATCGGCACCCTGGACGGGCTGGTGAATGCGGACATTAAGGCGCAGGTTTCAGGTTATTTGCTGAAGCAGAACTATATAGAAGGCTCTTACGTCAGGAAAGGGCAGTCGCTATTCGATATCGATCCGCGGCCCTTTCAGGCCTCGCTCGATCAGTACCAAGGGCAGTTGGCACAGGCCAACGGAGGTTTAGCGCAAGCGAAGGCGCAACTGGTCCAGTCGGAAGCGCAGCTGGCCGCGGCCGAAGCGAATCAGCACAAAGCGCAGCTCGATGAAGACCGGTACGTCCCTCTCGCCAAGGAACAGGCCATCACCCAGCAGGATATGGACAATGCCACGCAAGGCAATCTGGCGGCGAAGGCGCAGGTCCAGGCGGCAAAGGCCGGCGTGGAAACGGCCAAAGCCCAGATTCAGGCAGCCAACGCGGCGGTACAAGCGGCCCAGGCAGCGGTGGCAACCGCCCGGCTCAGCCTCGGCTTTACGCAGCTCATTTCGCCCATCGACGGCATAGCCGGCCAAGCGCAACAGCAGGTTGGCGCGTTGGTCAGCCCGGCCAGCGGACCTGTGACGACGGTCTCAACCGTCGACCCTATCAAGGTCTACTTCACGGTCAGCGAGCAAGAGTATCTCGACTTCAACCGGCGGTTTCCGACGCAAGCCAGTCGTGACGCGGAAACGGGACGCCTGCCTCTAGAGCTGATTCTGGCTGACGGCACAACGTATCCACAAACCGGGAAATTCTTGTATGCCGACCGACAGGTGAACCAGGCCACGGGCGCGATCCGGCTGGCCGGCTTGTTCCCCAACCCTGGAAATATCCTGCGGCCCGGACAGTACGGTCGCGTTCGCACGTCGACCCGAACACACCTCGGTGCGCTGCTGGTTCCGCAGCGCGCAATCACCGAACTGCAAGGGACATACCAGGTTGCCGTCGTCGATCGCGAAAACAAGGTCAGCATCCGGACCGTCAAAGTCGGGGATCGCGCGGGCCGGTTGTGGATTATCGACGACGGGTTAAAACCGGGCGAACGGGTCGTAGCTGAAGGAGTGCAGAAAGTGGGACCGGGAATGACCGTCAAGCCAATAGCGTTCGCGGGTGCCGCGGCTGGGCAGGCGGCGGGCAGGTAGAAGGTATGTCTAAATTTTTCATCAACCGGCCCATCGTGGCCATGGTTATCTCGATCGTGCTGGTGATCGTCGGCGCCGTCACGATCGCGGGGTTGCCGGTTGCCCAATTTCCTGCCATCGCCCCGCCAGAGGTGCAGATCCAGGCCAACTATGTGGGCGCCGACGCGCAAACCGTCGAGCAATCCGTCGCTACTCCCATCGAGCAGCAAATGAGCGGCGTGGACAACCTGAATTACATGTATTCGTTGAACGCGGCCAACGGTCAAATGACCATGATCGTGGACTTCGATGTGAAGACGAATCCGAACACGGACCAAATTCTCGCCCAGATGCGCGAGACCCAGGCCGCCTCCCAGCTTCCCGTGGAGGTTACGAACTTCGGCGTCACGGTGCAGAAATCGGTCACGGCTCCCCTGATGCTCATCAGCCTTTATTCGCCGAACGGCACCTACGACGCCCGGTTCCTGGCGAATTACTCGTACATCAACCTGAACGATCAGTTCACGCGCGTGCCGGGAATCGGCAGCGTGCAGGTTTTTGGCGCCGGCCAATACGCCATGCGGCTTTGGGTTAAGCCGGACCGGCTGGCGAAGCTCGGGATCACGGTGCCGGAAATCGTAAGTGCCATTCAGGCGCAAAACACTGTGAACCCGGCCGGGCAAGTGGGCGGCGCGCCCGTGCCCAAAGGCCAGGAGTACACGTACTCTGTGCGCGCGCAGGGGCGCCTGACTTCGCCTGAGGAGTTCGGGCAGATTGTGGTTCGCGAGACTCCGGACGGCGGCATTGTGCGTGTGAAAGATGTGGCACGCGCGGAGCTGGGCGCGCAGGACTACAGCATCATTGGGCGGTTGAACGGCAAGCCTGGCGCTATCATCGCGCTCTATCAGTTACCCGGCACCAACGCCGTGCAAGCCGCGGATGGCGTCAAGAAGCTGATGGCTGAGGTAAAGAAACGGTTTCCCGAGGATATGGATTACGTGGTGTCGCTAGATACCACGCGCGCGGTCACCGAAGGCATGAAGGAAATCGTAAAGACTCTGCTGATTGCCATCCTTCTCGTGATTCTCGTGGTCTACGTCTTTCTCCAAGGCTGGCGCGCCACGTTGATTCCACTGCTGGCAGTGCCCGTCTCGCTGATCGGCACATTCGTCTTCTTTCCGCTGTTCGGATTTTCTATCAATACACTTTCCCTGTTCGGACTCGTGCTGGCAATCGGCCTGGTGGTCGACGACGCCATCGTCGTGGTAGAGGCCGTGGAGCGCCACATCGAAGAAGGCATGGCGCCCAAGGCGGCCGCGTTGAAAGCGATGGAAGAGATTTCCGGGCCTGTAATTGGCATCGCGCTGGTTCTCTCGGCCGTATTCGTGCCCACGGCGTTCATACCGGGAATCACGGGCAGGCTCTACCAGCAATTCGCGGTAACCATCGCGATCTCGGTGATCCTTTCGGCTTTCAACGCGCTCTCTCTCAGCCCGGCGCTGGCAGCTCTGCTGCTCAAGCCAAGAACGGAGAGCCATGGATTGCTGCGCCGGTTTTTCGACTGGTTCAACCGCGTTTTCGGCCGCGCCACGGAAGGTTACGTGCGCCTGTCTGGAGCGCTGATTCGCAAGAGTGCGGTGGCGCTGGTACTGCTCGTGGGTTTCGGGCTGGCGGCAGGCTTCTTCGGCAACCGGGTCCCATCGAGCTTCCTGCCCGACGAGGATCAGGGTTATTTGTTCATGCATCTCCAGCTGCCCAACGCGGCTTCGCTCGAACGCACGGATGCGGCCTGCCGGAAAATTGAGACCATCCTCGCGAAAATGCCGGGAGTGAAATACACGACGACTGTCGCGGGCTTCAGCCTGCTGAGTTTCGTACGGACCAGCTACAACGGCTTGTTCTTTATCACATTGAAAGAGTGGGGCGATCGCAAAACCCGTGAAGAGCAGTATCACGAGATCGTGCAGCGCTTGAACTACGAACTGAGCAAGCTTCCGGAGGGCTTCGCCTTCAGCTTCTCGCCGCCTGCGATTCCCGGCGTGGGCACTTCCGGCGGATTTACCTTCGTGCTGGAGGACCGTGCCGGCAAGGACGTGCAGTTCCTCGCGAGCAATTTAGATACATTCATGAGCGCCGTCAGGAAACGTCCTGAGATCGGCGGCGTTGTCAGCACTTTCCTTCCCAGCGTGCCGCAGCAGTTCGTGGATGTGGATCGGGACAAAGTCATCAAGCAGGGTGTACCTCTCAACGACGTCTACCGCACCATCCAGGCTTTCATGGGCGGCCTGTTCGTGAACTATTTCAACCGCTTCGGCCGGCAATGGCAGGTTTATATCGAGGCGGAGGGCGATTACCGGACCAGGGCGGAGAATGTCGGCCAGTTTTACGTGCGCAACGGCGGCGGAGAAATGGTGCCCCTATCCGCCGTGACGAAGTTCGAATCGCGACCCGGCCCCGAGTTCACCATGCGCTACAACCTTTATCGTTCCGCCGAGATTATCGGCAGCGCGGCGCCGGGCTATAGCTCCGAGCAGGCGATGAATGCCCTCGAAGACGTCTTCGCGAAAACCATGCCGCGCGAGATGGGTTACGACTACATGGGCATGTCGTTTCAGGAAAAGAAGGCACAGCAAGGCGTGTCGTCAACCGTAATTTTCGGATTCTCTTTGCTATTTGTGTTCCTTATCCTGGCGGCGCTGTACGAAAGCTGGACGCTGCCGTTCAGCGTGTTGCTGA
>DATLVQ010000838.1:0-36840 GCA_035577325.1 Bryobacteraceae bacterium
CAGTACCGGTATCGAAGTTCGGAGGGCTGGCAACGGCCTATGCGAACGAAAGCCTGCCGTCTGGGGTGTCTCCGGCCTTGCGGAATGTCCGCTTCACACTTAACACAGTAGCAACGCGCTACGGATTGCGCTGGCAATATCCAGGCGGGTTTCAGTTGCCAGATCAGCAGCGCGTGACGGGCCTTAGCGTCCTCGTTCAATCGCAAGGAACCACGGTCTATATCCCGATCGCCTTCAGTTCTGCGGGAAACCTCTACATCGAGAGTCCCACGGGCAGCGGGCAATTGCTCGACCTGTTCTCGACGCTGTTCACCCTGCCAGCGAACGCCTACAAGCAAGACACGCTCGTTGCTGGCCGTGAGTATATGGTCTTTGGAGACGGGCTGGTCGGTGTGGGAACGAACGCTACGTACGACGGCTCATTCCTTGATCCGATGACGCAATGGCCCGTAGGCGGCACGTGGCTCCCAAACACGCCATATCTAGAAGGCGACTGCGTTACCCCGGCCATCGGGAACAATCGGCTCTACCGGGCGCAGAATTCAGGAGTGACGGGCGCGGTAGAACCTGTATTCCCCACTGGCCAAGGATCAACCGTCGTTGACAATCCGGGGCCATCTCAAATTACGTGGGTGGAGAACACGCCAGAGGTGTTCAATTGCCTCAGCGCCAACTGGTACGACCTGACGGATATCGTTGTCCACGTAGGATTCGGTACACCTCCGGGGATTCCGGCTGGCTTGGACATTTACGCGGTCATAACGCTTGTTCAGAACGGCGGAGGCGTCGGAACGCCATCGCCCATTCAACTCATCGTTGAAAACACTCCGATTCTTCCATCAATCGATGTGAACACGCTGGAATTCAACCACGGCGTAGGGGTTGACTGGCAATTAGGCCTACCTGCTGAATTGCAGCCCTCCAAATACAATGTATACATTGCCACGGTGCCGACCGGGGCGGCACCTCCTGCGCTCGCGGATTTCCATTTCCAATTCCAGTTGCCGAATCTAGCGACTGGGTTCAATATGCAGTCGATTGGAAATACCGGAGGGCCTCCACCGGCTCCGAGCGCTTGGATAACCGGTCCCGGGACGGTGCCGAGTATCGGCTCCCGATTCTTTACGGTTTTGAATACGAACCGCGCGGGAAACATCAGCGGATTCAGCGGGCCTACTCTTGCAGCCGTCTTTGCGGTGAACCCGCTGGCGCCGGATCGTGACATCCAAATCCGCAATCTACCGATTGGGCCTTCGAACGTCCTAAACCGGATCGTAGCGTTTACGCCGGCGGGGCAGGTGAGCGCGGGTCCGTTTTATTACATTGGTGAGACTAGCTTCGTCAACGGGACTTTGATTAGCTCGACCATCGTGCCTGGCAACACGGATGACGGAAACGGCGCGGTACCGATTACATTCAACTTCACGGATGAAGCGCTTCAGGAAGCCGACGTAACGAACTTCACGCGCAAGATTCGACTGCCTCCGCAACTCAACATCCGATACAGCAAGATTACTGACCGGCTCTTGGCTTGTGGCGAGGCCGGCCAGCCGACGCTGTTGCGTTGCTCCGAACCCGGAGACTACGGCACTTTCTACGGGGATACCGGATTTCAGTATTTTGGGAAGGATGACGGGCAACGGGTGTGGGGATCGCTCGATTGGAAGAACACGGTCTACGTCCTGAAAGAGCGCGGCGGATGGGTCGCGTTGAACATCGCAGGGAACGATCCGATCAACTGGGTCCCGCAACAGCGATGGGATAAGGTAGGGCCGTGTGGGGCTCGAGCGTTCGACTCATGCCCTGACTTCATCGCATTTGCGCATCGGTCGGGAGCCTATATCTATACCGGGACAGGCACTCCTGTCTGGATCAGCAAGGAAATCTCAACTCAGGCGCAAGGTTCTCCGGTTTCTCCGAACGCGACCGAGAATATGGAGACGTGGGACGGTATCAACTGGGCGTATGGGCACTTGATCTCAGTGACGATCGACTACGAGACGCAGCGCATATTCTTCAGCGTTCCTTACGGTAATTCAACGCTGCCGAACATCACGTTTACTTGCAACTTCGCGCGGGGAATTGACGAGCCTGTTCACTACGGTGCAATTGCTGGCTCGGATGTGGCATCACCGGCTCGCAAGTGGTCGATTGACGACTATGCAGTCCATTCGATTCTGCGTGCCGAGCGGCCGCTGACATCATTGAATCCGAATCTGCCGATTGATCCGCGGTTGGCGACAACGCAGTTGATGTTTGCTTCGTCGGATACCGATGGCGTCGTGAACATCGAAGTGCCAGACGTGTACGACGATAACGGAATAGGCATTAACGACTTCTACGAGTGCGCCTCGCACCAAGGACCAGGGTCGGTCAACCGCTTTGGCGGTTGCAGTTTGGGAATCAAAGGAAACGGGAAGGTTCAGGTTTCCTATGTTCCTTTCAATGAAACTCCGGTGCAGATGGGGAATCCGCTGGACTTGGTTCTGAATCCCAAGAACACATATCGCAAGCAGACGAAAACTCTCGGACTTCAATTCGGTGTTCGGATAGGAACGGGCGGTCAGTCGCCGGGCGCGTGGTGGGAGATGTGGGACCTGAAACTGTTTATGAAGGACCTGTACCCGGCAAACACCAAGGCAGACCCAGGGAATTCAGGGGAGTAGTATGGCCTCATCCGGTTTCGCTCTCAGCCCTGACGTAATCAATGCCGCAGCGTACCGTGGCGACAAGGATGCGCTGTTCAGGGCGTTGAACGCCTGCTATCAAGGCATCGAAACAATCAGCCAAGAGATAGGCGTAAGCCCGGGCGTATCGAATGCGCCAACTTCCAGCGGTTCAGGAAGTAGCCAAGGGGCACCGCAGACGATGCCGTCGCCGCCTAACCCGCAGTTTGTGGTAACGGCGTATCAAGGCCTGTTCTCGGTTCAGATTGCCGTACCGCAGGAGTTGGTGGACCGGACTGCGCAGCCGTTGGGCACAGCTTCACAGCCGTTGCCGCTTGGGAAACCTGCTACTCCGGTAAACCTCGTTTCTTCGGCGCGGCAACGATACCGCCGGATTCTCTACGAGGTTCAGTACGCGACCGACGCGAATTACGACGCAGGTGGAGGAGTAAACAAGCTCGGGCCGGATGATTCGCTGTTCTTCGTGGTTCCCGTGCTTCCCGGATCGTACTTTGTGCGGGTCCGGGCGAGGTACCAAAATTCCAGCCCTACGCCGTGGGTAGCGATTGCCGCGCCGATTATCATTCCTTCGCTTGGGACGGTCGCCTCGGGCCTCGGTGAAGGGCTAACGACGGATGCGCTGCTTTTCACGTTTCCTGCTGTTCAGGGAGGCTATCAGATAGGCGGGTATATCAGCCTTCAGTCGGTTGCGGCCGGATCGATTCGGGTGCAATTGGCTTACACGGATCCTCGCGGCGTGGCAAGGACTCAGGTATTTCGGCTGATGGATGACACCGGGGCGGATGGCGTATCGGCGTCTGTCGCAGGGGCCTACAGCATCCTCGTGGGAGGAATAGCGGCAGCATCGGGAGACATCACGCTATCGGTTATCGGGACCGGGTTCGCTGGCGAGTACGACGCTTTCGGATGGTTAGTCCAGGTTGGTTGAAAACCGATTCCATAAATCGCCTGTCGATTTCTTGGCGCTCTTTGTTGAGAATGGCATCAACGCGGCGTAGGTTGGCTTTCCACCACTTCATGTCTGCTTTGGTGAGGATCATACCTGTGCGGTTCTCACCCGTAGACAGGTTTGGTATCTATATTGAGGTATTGTTGGAATTGCGCGAGCATCGTACAAATCTCTATGGATAGATTCAATGTCTACCTCTCTCAGGTAAACCGCAGTGGGCTTTGGTTGCCCATGCTGTTCGAGCCAAGCGAGCCAGTTGAGGAATCGGATCAGCATGGCTATTTATTTCTTGATGGTGGTGAAGCTCATTCCAGTTGTTGGGTCGTTAATAGTTTCAAGCGTTACCCCGGACAACTCAGCGTGCTTCGCTACCATCTTCGGATCGCACACGTGAGGATGCCATTCGGTGTTCGGATAGATTGGCCCTTCTGGATACGTGAAGGCGTTGCCGCCGAACTCGGTGCCCATCTTGCAGATCGTGACGCCGCAGTTGGAACAGGCATGAGGGCCATAGTAGACGATCTTGGAATTACGGAACGTTAACGGCGCGCGTGAGGGTTTCGGCGGCGGTGGCGGATCGTGAACTGGGCAGCGCTCTTCTTTGCCACGGTTTCTGGAATCGCAAAAGGCGCAGTGCCCAGCCGATGAGCCTGGGCTGCTTGACGAAGGATAAACCAGTGGTGGTTCTTGATGGATTGGGTTAGGGGGCCGCACTTGATAGCTGCTTTCGGTTGCCAGTTGCCCTCCAGCGTTCGGAGAGATAGGCAGCGAGCCATCATGGATCGGACACCCAGACATCTGTACGACGCCGGGAACCGGGCAAGTGCAATTACTGACCTTGGGAAGAACATCATGCATCGGACAGGCTTTAGTACTTTTCGTTGACCCAAAGTCGCATGTACAACGACGGGGTCCAACTGATGGCGAAGGGAAAGACATAGAATCTCCTTGCGTAAGTAGTGTGCGCCGGGCCTTCTTATTGCGGTCGGCTTGTCTCCACCCAGCCCTAGGGTTCACTGGGATAAAGCCCCTAGCCGCACTTAGGACGCAATCGGCGCACGAGAGAACTTTAACACAAAATCATGCTTCGTCACCTCAAACCAGAAGATATCCCGTTTCTCCACGCCATCTACGACACGAACCGCGCGCGGGAGAATGCCAGCCTTCCCGCCGATTGCTGGCTGAAGGACCTTCCAGACCTGACGGACCCAAAGCAAACATTCGCGGCAGTCGTTGAACGCGATGGCCGGGTAACCGGAGCGCTGGTTTTCCATGCCGTGGCCGAAGTGATTTCGATTGCCGAGACGCCCGGAGACTTCCAAGAGCTGCTTCAAGGCAGCGAAGCGGTACGAGGCATTCTCGACAAGGCGGGTGTCGGAAGGGTTTACGTTTTCGTACTCGACAAGCACAAGCGCTCTCAAGGTAGGGCTTTGAAGAAAGCCGGCTTCTTTCCGGTGGAGGACTTTTTGACGCCTTTTGTATTGGAGGTTCGTTAATGCCACAGTCTACCGGATCAAAACAAGAAAAAGAACAGCTCGCTAAGAATAACCAGTACCAGCAGCAGGCCCTTCAAGGCCAGAACGAAGCGCTGGGCGAGTTCAATACCCAACTGGGGAAGGCGAGCGGCTACGTCGAGGGCCTGACGCCCAGCATTGGAAAGACCCAAACGTCTCTGGACAAGCAGCAGGCCGCTATTGATCCGCTGGCGCAGAGCGTTGACCGAGAGCAGGCTGACATTGATCCGCTGGCGGCGAGTGTTGATCAACAGCAGGGCAGCGTCAACCGGCAGCAGGGCGCGGTGGACAAGCAGCAAAGCTACGTCGATGCGCTGGGCGCTCATCCGGGGTATTCCGATGCCGAAGTAGCCGCGATGAAGGCGAACGCCGCAGGCCAGACGCATGCGGCTTACGGCGGGGCTATCGACGCAATCAAGCAGGGTTCGGCCAACTCCGGCGGGAATGCGGGAGAATACACCCAACTGGGGCAATTAGCTCAGAATCGAGCGATCGCGGCGAACAGTGGAGCGAACAATATCGACGCCAAGGCCGCGGATGCCGCGCTGCAAGAGCGCGAATTGCTTCCGGGGCAGCAGGCGGGCGTTGTCGGCTCTCAGGGACAGGTTACGCAGGGGCAGCAGGGTGTCACTCAGGGCCGTCAGGGAGTCGTGGGAGCGCAGCAGGGTGTCACTCAGGGCCGTGCGGGCGTCGTAGGTGCTCAACAGGGAGTAACGGCAGGCCAATCGAACATCACTCACGATCTCGGCTCTCAGGCGTCGTTACAGCAGGGCGTGGCCGGAGAAGCGTTCCAGCCGGCGAACCTCTACGGCAATGAATTTAGCCAGTTGGGTTCGAACAATACCAGCCTCATCAACGGAATGCCGAAGCAGAGTTTCTTGCAGCAATTGGCCCTTCAGGGAATGCAAAGCGCTGGGCAGGTAGGCGCAGCGGCAGCGGGTAAACCTTAAAAGCTATGGCCGACACACTAGGACAACTCGGCTCCGATCCGAGCACGCAGACCCAGCAGAAACTACCGCCGTGGCTCATGACGGCCTATCAGGACGGCCTAATCACGCCCGAGATGCTCCAAGGCCAATCCCCATCGGTTCCTGACGCCACAATCCCCACAGACGAAGAATCCTTCCTTCAAGGCGCATCCAAGGTCCAGCAGCAGCCGGGTCTTGGCGCCGAAGTCCCGCCGCCACCTTCGACAGCAACCCCTGCTGCTACGCCGGGAGGGTTGGGCCAGTTGTCTCCGAAAGCCGCGAGTCCAGTCAGCATTCCGATGGTCGAAGCGCCACACATGAAGACCGAAGCGGACATTGAAAAGGAGCATATCGCCCTCGGAGCGCGTCCCGCGTCGAATGCCGATCTCACAGACCCCAATGTACCGCAGGCTCATCACGGATGGCGCAAAGCTGGCGATGTTCTCGGAGGGATAGCGCTTGGCGCGGCCACGATGAACCCGATGGCAGGCGTTGGGGCTTACAAGATGCTCTCAGGAGCACCTCTCCGGCAAGCGCAGGGCGCGTATGACTCGAAACTGCATCAATTGGGCGAGCGCTGGAACCAGGCAAAGACCTTGGCCGATCAAGAAGAGCGGTTAGGCCAGATCAATGCGCCGATTCAGGAGCGCGCGCAAATCGCTAATGCGAAGTTGAACACGCCGAAGTCCAGTGACTTCAAGTACTCGTCTCCAATGGCGGAAGAGTTCGCTAATGGATGGCAGGAAGCCCGCGCAGCCGCGATTAAGCAGAATCCCGATGCTGACCCGGATGAGAACACGGTCGTTAAGAAGTGGCGCGACAAATACAACGATCAGTTGGAGCGCGATAAGGGCGCTGGCAAGCCGGGGGCCAAGGAAGGCGTTTGGAAGCCCGAGCCGGGCGGATTGCGTGCCGTCGTTTCTCCTGATGGGCATGTGATAACCGAAGGCGATGCTCGCCTTGATCTACCGGAGAATGCCGAAGGGAAAAAACTGATTGAGTCGATCGTGGCGCAACAGAATCGCAAGCCGGAAGGCATGAAACAAGCGTCTTACGATGACTTTATTTCTGCCGGTGGCAAAAATCTTCCAGGGGCGGAGGGTAAGGCTTACCCAGCGAACCATCTTGGGTTTGATCGCTATCAGAACGACCTCGGCATTGGTAAGCAGCAAACCATCCTCAATATTAAAACCGATGCTGAACAAGCTGCGGCACAAGGAAGGAACGCTCCGGTCTTCGTCGGTGCCGACAACCGACCACTGACGGGAGAGGCGTATCTAGCGAAACTCCCCCCGGGCCGGGCCGCTCAGATTCGAGCCTTTGCCGAAGGACGCACTACCAGCCTGCCGCGCGGCAAGGAATTGCTCGCCTTCAAGGATCAGGTAGCGCAGTACGATCCTGAATGGAGCGAGCAACGCGCACAAATCCGCAAGGCATTTACAACCGGTGCGGATGGCCGCAATATCGGCGCTTTGAACACGGCTACGGTCCACATGGATCAGCTTGCCGATGCAGCGAAGGCTTTGAAGAACGGTTCGTTCGTACCTGGCAATGAGGTTTACAACAAGGTAGCTTCGTGGTTTGGTTCGGCCCCGCCAAACAACTTCAATGCCCTAAAAGAAGCTGTTGCGGGTGAAATGGCGAACGCATTGAAGGGGAACGCAACCGATCCTGAGATCGCCCACATTTCTAAGACGATTCTAAGCTCTGGATCACCCGAGCAGTTGGCGGGTGTCATCAACACGAACCTCCACACACTGGGAGCGAAACTGAACACCTATCAAGAGCGCTACCGTCAGCAGATTCCTAACGACACGGTATGGTCGCCGGTGCTGCCATCAGCGCGCGCAGTCTACGACAAACATGGGATCAACCCCACGGCTGGACCGCAGAATGGCCCACCTCCACCCAACGCTGGACAATTTGACGTTAAGGACCCGCGTGGTGTGATTCACCACTTCCCGAATCAAGCCGCAGCTGATGCATTCAAGAAAGCAGCCGGGATCAAATAATGCCAGAACCCGCCGAATTGGAAACCGATCCGCAGGTAATCGACTACGACGCCTTAGCAAAGAAAGCGGGCGCTACCGGTTCGACTCCTCCACCTCAGTCCACTCCGGCTGTTGACTACGATGCGCTGGCGAAAAAGGCGGGAGCTACCGGGCAGACAGCGCCGTCCAATTCCAATCCTACCGATCAGGATCACCCCGGAGCCGTTTCGCGTTTCTTCAGCAGCCTCGCGAAAAACGCCCTCCCGTCCACAACTCCATCTGACTATCTGAGCGGTCCAGCCACAGCCATAATGCATCCTTCGTTGCTGATGGACTCCCTTGGCCACATGGTCAAAGGCGCATTATCTGCGCAGGGTGAGCAGGGTAAAAAGGCGCTAGATGCGATCAAGAAAGGCGACATCGCCGGATCAATCCAACATGGCCTAGGCTACGTTCTCCCCGTCATTGGTCCGCAATTATCGAACGCTGGCGATCAAATGAAGGAAGGCGACATCGCTGGTGGGCTTGGGTCCACGGTCGGCGCCGCACTACCGATTGTCGCGCCCGAGATGATTAAGAACGTCGGGCGGTCGATTCCTAAAAAGGTCAACATCCCGGCCCTCGCAACGAATCCCAATCCGGCAGAAGCAGCCGCCGTTGAGTTTGCGCAAGAACGCGGCGTCCCCGTGGATGCGGGGTTAGCGACGGGCAATAAGTACGTTCAGGGCGCGCAGGCGCTAGCCGACAAGACGACGCTTCCAGGCGCGGTTATTTCCGGACGGGCGCGCGCTGCGCAGGCGGCTGGCATGGAGAAGTTAGGCGGGGAACTGGCTGGTGAGGCTCACGCCGAACCGCAGGTACCCGAAAGCGCCGGGGAAGCAACCCATGCGGCCGTCAGGCAAGCAGCGGAAACTGAAGCGCGCGCCTTGGCGCAAGAGGGGCAGGATATTGCCGCGCAGGTACATCCCGAGCCGCAAAGTCCGGAGACTGCCGGTAAAGCGGTGTCGGGTTCGCTGACCAATCGCATTTCTGCGCTGCGTAATTCGGCTGATTCAGCCTATGACGCCTTCCGAGAACTTGAGCAGGACCCGAAGAACCTGAAAGACGTTCAGACGGGCACCAAGATCACCACAAAGCAGGTACCTACCGGCGAAGAAGATTCATTTGGGATGCCGACCTACGGCGAGCAGGAGATTCGTACTCCCATCGCCGAGAAGATGGCGATTCCCACGGATGTCCGCGGTATCAAGGCCGACCTCGCGCCGATGCTTCAGGACATGGAAAAGTGGATGGAACCGGCGAGGCGCAACGCTTCCGCAGGATACCAAGCAATCAAGAGCATTGTGAATGGTCCGGACTTTATTCCAGCGAGCCAAGCTGAAAAGGGACTCGGCGGATTGAAGGCGCTTGCGCGTGAGGCTCCGAGCGAGGACTTGGCAAACGTGAGTCAAGGAATCGGGAAGAATCTTGCGGGACGACTGCAAAAGCAGATTGATGCCGCGGTGCAGCACACTGCTGGACCCGAAGCGCTCAAGGCACTCCAAGAAGGACGTGCGTCTCACGCCCAAAAGATGGAGGTAGCGGACGTTTTAGATTCTCTACGTAAAGAGCCGGTCCAAGCGTTCAATCAGTCAACGATGGCTGGCGATGCGGGTATTGAAAAGCTGCGAGAAATTGCACAGGCCGCGCCGGGCGAGATTCCAAGGATTGGGCGCGCATGGCTGGATCATCAGATGGCATCAGCGAGTCAGGTACCCGGTCGATTCGACGGGGAGATGTTTACCGACGCTTGGCACAAGTTGGGTCCTGAGACGCAGAAGATCCTTTTCGGCAAGAACGCGCGCGCTATCGAGAACTTTGCAAACCGCTCGGCTACGGGCGGAGTGGCGCAGGTGTTCGACCGTCTGAAGGCTGAACCGGTGCAGGTATTCAAGCAGGCAACGATGGCGAATGACGCGGGAATCGATCAGCTCCGATCAATTGCGCGCATTGCTCCGGAAGAGATGCCGAAGATCGGACGGGCATTCCTAGATGAGTTGCTATCGAAGGCGACTGCTGAAGGCGGGTTTCAGCGAGGTGCTTCTCTGTTCAGCGACTGGAAACGCTTGGGACCACAGACCAAGGCGCTATTGTTTGATCGGCCAGGCCTCGTGGATTCCCTCGATAAGTTCTTTCTTGTGGCGAAGCGGCTAGCGGACAACCCGAATCCTTCTGGAACTGCAACGCTTGGGACGCAAGCGGCCGGTGGGCTTCTGATGGGAACTAACCCGCTGTTGGGAACGTTACAGCAGATCGGCGGCGGTTCGCTCTCCGCGCTGTTCCGGAATCCGACCGTAATCAAACTGCTGACCAAGGGATTAGAGATTCCGCTTCGTCCGGGCGAGATGGCGCGTTTGGAAACGGCGGCGAAGGCCGCGGCAGTGGATTCAGGGGTTCGTCCTGCGGCTGGAGTGCGCGCGCCTGCGCAGCCGCCAGCACCACAGCCCGCGATTGCACCGCCCGCGGCCCCTGAAGTTCCGCCTGCGCAACCTCTCGGACAATTACCGCCTCCCTCGCCTCGAGCCCCCACGCAGGGAAATCCTAACGCCCCAGCGTCCCCAATCCTACCCCCGGAGGTTCCCAATGCCCCACAAGCGCCTGTACAAGCGCCCGCGCAGGTTCGTCCAGCGGCGGCGGGAGCGGCTGGCCCGTCTCCGAGCCAAGGGCAGACTTTAGGACAACTGCCAGCGCCCCTTGACACGGCACCCCAACCAGGTCCACAATCAAGGAATGTCGCAACCGGACAGTCCGCAAATCTCCCAAGAGCAGCGGGAGAAGTCCAGCAAGTTCGTGGAGCAAATGGAGCGGACCAAAGCCGCACGGCAGGCGTTGAAACAACAATCAGCGTCCCAGGTGAAACTGCTGAATACCCCGCCCGCTACACAGTCCGTGAACTAGACAGCCTCCAACCGTCGCACAGCGGACTGAATTTCCAATCCAACAAGAAGTATGGTGCCGGTGGTCTAGATCTTAAGAACGATCGCAACTACTCCAATTCGGTCAATCAGGACAAGGTTCTCACGAACGCGCAACCGGGCAAGTTCAACCCGAACTATCTAGTTACCGACAATCCAGACGCGACCAATGGGCCTCCGATTGTAGACGAGCAAGGTAACGCTCTCGGCGGCAATGGCCGGCTGATGATCCTCCAGCGCGTTCACGCCTACAACCCGGAAGGATCCGCAGCATATCGTGAAGCGTTGACGGCCAAGGCGGAACAGTTCGGCGTGGACCCCGAAGCGATTGCAGGGATGAAGAAGCCTGTCTTGGTTCGTGAGGTTCCCAGTGAGCATTGGGACAGCGGATCGCGCGCAAAGGCGGTTACTGACTTCAATAAGAAAGGCACCGCAGACCTTACGCCTTCCGAGCGTGCTATCGCAGATTCTCGGCGCGTCTCGCAAGAGACGCTCGACCACGTAGCTACGCAACTGGAAGCTGCTGGACCAAAGGCAACGATGGCCGATGCCTTGGACAAAGGAAAGGGCATTGAAGTTCTTCAGCGGTTGATTGACGATGGCGTGATCTCTCCGCAAGAGAGAGCATCGCTAGCCAACGAATCCGGCTTGACGAAAGACGGCCGGTCGCGAGTCAGCAGTTTGCTCATTGGTAGGTTCTTTCAGGACGCCGCGCATATTGACAACGTGAGTCCCGCGGTCAGAGCTAAAGTGGAGCGGATCGCCGCGCCGCTTGCTAAGACGGAAGGACTTGAAGGCGAATGGAATCTTGTGCCCCACGTGCAGGATGCCATGAAGATTCTCGAAGAAATGCGCGGGAAGGGTTCAAAGAACGTAGATGAGTTTATCCGGCAAGAGGGATTATTCGCAAAGCAGAGCTATTCTCCGCAGTCGCTTGCGCTCGCCGAAGGGTTGAGCAAGGCGAAGACTGCCGACGTCGTTACAGCCGCTCGGCGCTACGCTGAAGACGCTTCTTTCGCTAGTCACCCGTCCATGTTCGGCAACACACCTACCCCTGAATCTGCGTTCTCTGATACTTTTGGTAAACTTGGTAAGCCCGCTGCAAAGTCGGCAACGACTACGCCTCGGGAAACGCTAGGTCAGTTAGGAAACTGAGCATGTCCCCGAAACAACACGCAGCCTTGGTAGACGCGGCCCAAAGAAGGAAGGAAGGCAAACCGCCGCGGAACCGCATCCGGTCTGAGGATCGGAGAAGGAAGCATCGGCCCTTGGTAATCGTCATCCCTGAGATTGAAGTACCAGACCTCCGCGCGGAGCGCATCGAGAACCTCGAGAAGAAGATTTACGAATGCCAGATGCGCTGCTACCACTTCATCAACCAATCACTCGTCAGCTTGGACAAACTGGAATCCAGCAACCGGGCGTTGATCGAACGAGGAGCGCCTAAGACCCAATACAGCACCAGTGACCGAATCTCTGACAAGCTGCGTAAGCATGTGGACGCCTGCACATCGATTGTAAAGGCACTCGCGGCGAGCCAATTGGCAAACTCCTCCTATTTCCGAGAACCGCCGGCTATTCTGCCTCCGGCTGAAGTTCCGACCGAGCCGACAATCGAGATGCGTTCCACTGGTGGGTATGTTCCAGCAAATCCCACCGACGAAGAATGGATGCGTGAGTCGAAGCATGGCGAGAAGATCGTGTTAAGTTCAATGCCGCTAGCCAGCCGCAAGGAACAGTAGCCCATGTGGGCTCCGCAGAGTTGGCCGCAGCGCCAAGCGCTGGAATGTCCCGCGCGCTTCCTGCTATTTGGCGGCGCGGCCGGTGCCTTGAAGACCGAAACCGCGCTCATGGACGCAATCAAGTACCGTGAGAATCCTCGCGCGAAATCCCTCCTCTTCCGTAAAACCTCCAAAGAAATGTTGCAAATGATCGAACGTGGCGATGAGCTCTATCGCCAGTTTGGGGCAGAACCGCGCGGAGGAACCTACAACCGTCACTACATCTTTCCGTCCGGTATGCGTGTCTACATGACCGGCGCCGGGAAGGACGACAAGGGCATCTACCAGTGGCAGAGTTGGGAATTCGACTACATGGGCGGCGACGAGGCCGGCATGTTTCTCGAAAAACCAATCCGCTGGCTGATTGCTCGCAACCGTACTTCTGACCCATCGCTTCAGAATCGCTTACGCATCCGCCTTTATACGAATCCGGCCGGACCCGGCGTCAGTTTCATGAAGCACGCCTTCATCGGACCTGGCTGTCACCATTGCACGATCGAAAGGGATGAGAACGGCAACCGCCTGACTCGCGAGCCATACCACATCTATCGAGACGCGGAGTGGGAGAGCGACCGACACAAGATCGGAATGAGCACGTGCTTTATCCCCGGAAAGCTCTCGGACCACAACCTACTCCCGGATTATGAAACGACGACGCTGGCCACGTTGACGGCTGCTGACCGGAAGAAGCTGAAAGAAGGCTGCTGGATATCGCTGGAGGGAAACTACTTCAGCAACTTCGATATCAAGACGATGGTCATACCTCGTCAGAAGGTCGGGGATGAGTGGTGGTGGAATCACTGGATGGGAGCCGACTACGGGTTCCGCGGATCGGCGGCTGCGGCTGGCTTGTGGGTGAAGAGGCCAGCCCCGAAACCTTCAGAAGCAAATCCGAATCCACGACCGTGCTCCATTTTGATTGAGGAGTACGTATCTCGGAATGAGGCCCCTGACGCATTTGGACGCACATTGAAAAGTCGATGGCTTGACCGCTCGGACGGCCAGACACGGCGCGTGATGGCCGGATATCTTGGGCCTGACTCATTCGCTCAACGAGACGATCAGCACACGATCGCGGATCAGATGATTGACGGCTCTGGATATGGATGGGAGGAAGCTTCGAACGACCGGGCTGGCGGCGCATTGCTGTTCTATTCTGGTCTGGATAATGGCCATATCCTCATCGCTGACAACTGCAAGCAGGCGATTCAATGTCTCCAGACCAGGCAGATTGACCCAAGCGACTCGCGAAAGGTGCGTAAAGACGTAGGCGACACATTTGACGATATTTGGGATGGGGTCCTACGCTACCCCACATACAGCGAATTCAGAGCGGCACGGGAACCAAACGACGTGCGCCTAAAGCGCATTGCCGCAGAGATGAAGGACGTAGACCCAACATCAAGGGCTATTCGGATGCGGGAAGAAAGAGCCGCGATGCAAGCCGAAGGGCGCCCGATCAGCTACCGGAGGCGGTAATCCGATTCCACAGCTTCACAAACGCTATTGATGCACTGTCCGGCGCTACTCCATTTCCGACGCATCGGAGTTGATCGACACGGTTTGCCAATCCGGAGGCCAACCCATCAGCCAAGCGGCGAAGCGCGGGTTGAGCCTCCTGTTCTTCTGGGGTTGGGCCATCAACCACGAGAAACGGGGCAAGCTCGGGGTAGGCGTCGATGATGGCTGGCCATCTTGGGTCGTTGGGTCCGGGGGCGAAGCGTGGAAGAGTTGCTCGGCTGCTTCGTCCAGTTGGCCGCGTCTCTGTCCCGGCTTCGATGATCCCTTGTGGTCGTTGGCGCTGGGAGTCGGCCTGGCCGACTCCCATGCTGATACCTGATTCCGCAACCGCTGATCCGATGTCGCCATTTCTTCCGTTCCGTATCTCTCTGCTCCGTGCTGATCCTGCACGTGATCCCGCGTGGTCGGCGTCCCCCATAACTTCATCACCCCGTCCAAGCTGTCCGCTTCCCGATCCGCTCTCTTGCCGCCCTGCTTCTCCGCGTCCATTTGTCGAGGTGTTGGCCAGTTCTGTGCTGCATTGATCAGGTCGTGATCCTTGTAGTGGTGATCCGCCATTGTGTTGCTGCGCGCCCCTCCTGCGTCGTGATGTTGCGGTGTCGGCAGGATCGATGGAATATTCTTGGTCCGATTCTCCAATCCGCTTGGATGGTGATCCCTCTCGCTTGGTGATCTCCATTGCGTTGCCTGCTTCGCAAACTCCCCGCCGCATCCGTAATCCCCGCTCGCCTCCTGCCCCATCATCCCGTGGGGAGTTTTCCAATTGGCCTGAGAGGGTTCCCATGTCGTCGTCGTCGTCTGTAAATTCTCGCCGCCGTCCCGCCCCTCGGTTCCGGGTCCAGTTATGCAGTTCGCCGTTGGCGACGGCCAACACAAAGAAGCGCTCTCTCTTGTGGCTCGCGCCGACTTCCTCCGCGCTAAAGAGTCCTGCCTCAAACCGGAAACCCATGCCGCATAATCTTTCTCCGATGGGCTGGAAAAACTTAAGCTGCCCTGGGACGTTTTCGAGAAAGACCAAGGCGGGTCGCACTTGATCGATGATGTCGAAGGCACCGGGCCAGATTGCTCGCTCGTCTTCATGACCCTTGCGTGCGCCGGCAACGGAGTAAGGTTGACACGGCAATCCCGCAATGACTGCATCCACGATTCCATGCCAAGGGCGACCGTAGAAGGTGGTAAGGTCAGACCAGATAGGCGCGTCAGGAAGTTGGCCTTCTGCCATGCGCGCCGCCAGTACTGCGGCTGCATAAGCTTCCCTCTCGACGTGACAGACTGTGCGAGCGCGTCCCAATCCGGCTCTCTCGCAACCTTCGGAGAATCCCCTTCCGAGCATTCCGACGCCAGCGCAGAGTTCAAGCACGTTGATGGTAGGTAAATCCACATGTGTCACGCTTTCATCTCCGAAGGTTCCACGGAAGCAAATAGCCCTGCCTGGGTGGTTTCTGCTGCCTTCAGGTTGAGCAACGCCTGCTTGAAGTAACTCGGCTTCAGTTCGATGCCAATAAAGCACCGGCCGCGCTGTACGGCGACGTAGCCTTCAGAACCGATGCCCATGAATGGAGATAGCACCAAGTCTCCGGGGTTGGTCCATAGGTCGATAGCACGTTCGATCACGTCAAGCTGCAGGGGGCAAATGTGGCGCTCGTCTGCGGCTTCTCGAGCTCCATCCCGGTTCAGGGTCCGCGAAGGATTAATATCCATCCAGACGGGTGAGGCATAGCGCTGCCAGACCTCGATACTGTAGCGCGTGGCATCGTCAATGTTTCCGCACGAGATCCCGCCGAGTCCTTCCGGCGAGAACTTGTGACGCTTCTCGTAGTTGGTGATATTGATCCCCGGCTTAATGTCGGATTGGCTCTCGCAAAGATTGACTTTATAGCCAAACTTGGGAGCCTCTTCGAGAGCGGTCTGTTCGGCGACACAAAGCGGAGCGAAGCAGAGAACAGGCAGGCCAGTGTGCAAACTGACGTGCCGCGACCATTCCATACCTTGAGTCGTTTTCGTCATCCCGCAATCTTCAAAGAATGCAGCCTTGCCGCGCTTCAATCCCCATCGGACAATGGCTGCGGACCATTCGAAACCGTCAGCGCGAAGTGCTTTCTTGATGCGCGACAGTGGCACGTCGAAACCGCAAGGCTTTGCGCTGAAGTCCTTGCTGCGCAGAAAGTCTTCATACTCCAATCGTACTGCCAGTGCATCTGCCATGTGATCCGCGCTCCCAATGTCGATTAGGTGTTTTGTGCTGAGTGGTTGAGTGGCGCTCATCGTGTTGGGCGCTTCTTGCAGTGAGGTTCGTGCTTGATGCGTTCGGTTGTGGACATTGACTTTCGGCACCAGTTGCAGTTGACCATTACGGGCGGTCGGCCCTTGCGTGTTTTCATTGCATTACTTTAATTAAAGAAAGTCGGGAATGCAAGAAATATTTTTATTTACTACACATCTTGCACCGCTCGGTCACTGGCGCTCTCCCTCGCTCATGGCGAACGATGACGATTCGGGAGTCTCCACATTCCACGCAAGGCTCTTTCTTCACTGGTGCTTGAGCCTTGGGCTTGGGCCGGAAGTCTTGACAGAACCAACGAAGGCCGCGAAACCTGCCGGATGCCATTGCTTCGTCGATGGCGGTTGTGAACTGAGACAATTCCAGATCCCGGTAGCGGCTGAGTAGGTCGTAAATCCAGAACTGGTTGAAGTCGCGCGGGTGCGGATCGCCTCCGAAGTGGCGGTTGTGTGCTTCCCAGGCGTAGAGGGTCATCTGTTCTGCGAGGTCTGGTTCGGCCATGTGCCTACGTCTCTTCTGCAGCAAGTAGGCGCTGCACGCAATCCGTCGCTGTGTGCAGTTGCCCTGTGATTACGGAGAGGTCCGAGTAACGATTGCCGCTCATTGGCAATTGCTGAGTCAGTTTCAGAGCGAGAACTAAGCTTTGCGTCAGCGACCGCATGTCGGTCAAATATCCGTCAATGCAAACTTGGCGCGGAATCAGCGGAATGCCCTTCACTCGTGACTGAACAGCGCTAATTCTAGGTGCATGTTTCATTTCGGTAAGCTCCTTTGTTCTACGCTAGGCTCAGGTGCAGCAGTCTCTACCTCTGCAAAGTTCATAGAAGACCCTACGAAGCTCAGAGGAACCACCCCGCAAGGCCCATCTTTATCTTTCAGTAAATCGAACTGCGCTTCCCCGTTTTTCACCCAGTCCGGGTTGACCATCTTCATTGCCTGATCCAGCCGATACAATCCCACCATCGTATACGACTGGTTTTCAATTTCTCCGCAGTCACGCGCATCGCTGATCGTAGGTGCTGGTTCCGGCTTCCCACTCTTCTTGTCGGTCTGGAATCGTCCGATCTGGCTCAACCAAACATACGGGCATCCAAACTCCTGCGCTCCCCGCTTCAGCGTCGTAACCGTCTCGGCTACGGCATCGTTTGTCGTTCCCCACTTCCCCGGCAAGTGCTTCAGCAGCCGCAGGAAGTCTCCCCAAACAATGTCTACCTTCTGCCCTACATCCCGCGGCAGGCGCCGAACCTGCGCGTTGACGTCGTTCGCGTTCAGTCCGGCCATATCGTTGATGTACAGCGGCAGCTTGGCGATTTCCTTGCGCGCATCTTCGATTAGGTCTTGCTCCCAAGTGTTCAGCATGTCATGCATTTTCTTAAACAAGCTGACTCCAGATAGTTGGCAGCAGAGCCGATCCACAAGCCTTTCTTTGGCTGTTTCGAGCGAGAAGATGGCGACCACTTTCCCCGCTGATGCTTGGCAGTACGCCTGGTTGAGCATCATTGCCGTTTTCCCATGCGACGTCCTCGCCAGAATGAAACTCAGTTCTCCGGTAGCCCATCCCCCGCAAGCCATCTTTTCGTCAATGCTGGTGAATCCAGTGGATACCCCTAGAGGTTTCTGAGGTGTTCTCAGCGAAGGAACTATGTCCGATACGCAGATTAGGCCAGAGCGAGCCGCCGGCCGTACCGCCATGATCGATGATTCGGCGCGGTCCAAGAACGCTTGGAAGGCGTTCTGTGAATCCTCTTCCCCAATTCGATAGGCTCCGTCAAGCCCTTCCTGAACGATGCTATGGGCCGTGTGAATCAGGTTTCGTAGGACACTTTTGTCTTTGACGATGCGCGCGTGGTGCTCCGTGTTGACAGCCCGCGGTAGTCCATCGGTCAGTGATGATAGGTACGAGACATTCCCGATGATCTCCAATTCTTTGGTTGCTAGCAGTTCTTCGGTGAGGGATGTGAAGTCGATCGGTCGAACTGGGACTCCTTTCCGCAGTGCCACCATTCGCTGAAATATGCGCCGGTGGGCGTCCACGAAGAAGTCATCGACGTGCAGCATGTCGCTAACAAGATCGTAGGCGTAGTTGTCGATCAGAATTGCACCCAAGACCGCCTTCTCGGCATCTGGACTGGCGGGAAGGCCTTTCTCTATCAACACGTCTTTGGGGGGAACTGCCTTCTTAGGCAATAGATGTCCTCTCGGCCCGCTCGCGTTTCATTCTCTTGCACTCCTCGCAGGATCCTTCGAGATGCTCGGCAAGTAGCTTCTCCCACCACTCCCGGTCGGATTGCTGCATCGCTCGCGCCGGCAACTCTGCCCGGCGGTTGGCGCGTTGCTCTCCGGCGATGGTTTGCTGATTCTTCATAGTTCGGAGCGGAAATAACCAGACTCAAGCGCTTCTTCGAGAGCCGCAACGATGTCGAGTTTGGCGCTTTCCCATTCTGTGGATTTGCATTTCAGGTTCTCGATGTAGGCGATAGCAATATCGAACGTCTTCATCGTCTGGTGAACAGGACCGCCGACATTCGCGGCCTCACCAATGTCTACTTCAATGCAGCATACTCGGATCATTCCGTTCCCTCCACGAATTTCACAATCACCGCAATCACGTGCTGCCCTCGCATGTACTGGCAACCATCTGGGTCCTGAAGCTGCATGAACGCCGGAGGGTGGGTGATCTCCACCTCAGCGTCTTTGTTGGAGATGTAGCCTTGAAGCTTGGTAAATCCGAAGTCATCGAAAACCTTGAGCCTCATTTGGTTGCCTCCAGTGCTTCCCTGGCCGCCAACATCAGGCGCGGCAGGGTCTTTCGCTCCAAGCACGAAGTTGGGCCAATCGACCACCGAACCATCCCGGCGCTTCACAAGATACTTGCCTTCAGGCGTCTCAGGATTCTTTCTCCACAAACCTGCATTTGGTTTACGCATTCGATTCTCCTTTTACCAACTCCCGCTTCTGTTTGGTCATTTCACACCCCTATCTTGGGTTTCCATTTCCTCGATAGCCCTGTGAATGCGCGAGTCTTTCGCGCCGGATCGTTCGGAAGTTTGGTAAGCGATGATCTCGCCAAGTAAGGCATGGAATGCAATCAAACCTGCGCGGGCGTCACGTGCTGCGCCGATTCCATTGCACGCGAACGATACCCATTCTTCGGTGAACTGGATATACCAACCATGCGTGGCATTCTCGAATCGGTAACGGATTCCAGCATCGCGATACTCGTAGCGAACAAGACGAACCTTGCCAAACGGACACGCCTGACTCGCATGGTATCGCTCGATTGCGGTTGCGGCGTCGGGGGCGAAGACGAATCTCGGTTCGGTCCACTCTTCCGGCGACGGGATTGGAATGCAGCGGTTATCGCTTGGCTCTTCCCAAGGACGCCGTAGATCGACCTGTGGTCCCATCGGAGCAAAGCTCAGTGGTGCTGGAGTCTCTGCTGTGGTACTCCATCCGCCGATGCTCTCGACCGTCCACGATCTCTCTCGGTTGCGAACTGGGATGCAGTAGTTCTCCGCGAGCATCAACACAGCATCGCCAACTTCTGGCGCGTCCTCGATTCTCTCAACGATTGGTAGCATCTGGAGCCTCCGTGACTATCGTAATAAATTCTCGCGTGCGGACGCGACGAAGCGCCGAAACCAGCATGTCAACTTCCCGTCGCAATTCAACTTCGTTCCGATGTAGTGCTTCGCGAATGACTTTGATCCGGCCATCTTCCATCAAGTAAAGTAGTCCGTAGTCGGTGCCCTGCAATTCGGTTGAATCAATCACAGCCGGAGGGCACAAGAAGAAGCGCTTGGTTCCAGCGCCCGTGCCATTGGCCGTTGTGTGCTTGTGCGCCTGTTTGAGAAAATCGGCTCGCGTGGCCTTGCATTCTACGAGCGTAGACCATCCACCTTTCCAGCCGATCGCGTCCGGCTGTTCCCATGCAGCACTGACAATCTCAGACAAAACTACGGAACACTTCTGCCGGGTGAGCCAACGAGTAGCGGCTTTGCATAGGTCAGCGTGCGTCATTTAACTGGAGCCTCCTTCCAGGTCGGAGAATGAAACAGGCGATGTGGCGTCCGGTTCCTTTGCCTGCCGATCCATCTTCGGTAGCTAACCAGCGTACATCGCCAAGATTGCGAACTTCGGTTCCGATAGCCGATAAAAGCATCAGCACCCACTTGTCTACCGGATACACCAGCACCACCGTTTTGCCTTTGCGATTCTCTTCAATGGCCTTGCGGACCCACGCCGTAGGGCCTTTCTTGCGGCCTTGATGCACGATGGATCCAAACGGAGGATTAACGTAAGACGAGAATCCCCATTCACAGGTAAGACCATCGAATCCGTCTGGCAGAGGATAGGGGCAAGGATCAAAGTCGAAGTGAAACTCTGCGTCAAGTTGTGCGTACAAACTCGGTGGAGTAAGCCAATAGTGCTTACCGTTATCTCCATTGCCAACGTGAAACTTGTTCTCCGCAGGACTCAACTGCGACTGATGAACGCTCATTCTTTCCACCCATCAGCCTTCACCCTCTCGGAGATGAGGGCAGCAAGCCTTTTGCGCTCGCCATCGGAAACCAACTCCGTCTGAATCGTCTGGAGCCATGCGTCAGCCAACTCCAAGGCCTGTGGATCAATCGCTGGCTTGGGGGGTTGGAGGCTCGGCAATTCCTCGATTACTTCCCATCGAATCCCCTTTCCAAAGGTTTTCATCGCCATATCTAGTTGCGGCAGTTCGCATAGGTCATTCCAAATCTCCACCCGCTTTTCCTCCCTCGCCTCGGCTTTGATAGCCGCATCCCGGGTGGTGATGGCAGCGTGAACGCTAGGAACGTAGGATTTGGATTCCCATCTCCTCGTCAGGTCTGATAGCTCTTTCCAGAATTCTTCTGGCGTCTGAATCACAGATTCCTCCTTGGTAAACAGCTTCCTCAATCTCCCGGCAAGTTCAGACACATCCTGGTCAGACTTCCGACCGTGGTATTCGGCCCAGCGTTCTAGGCTCTCGATGATCTCGAAAACTTCTCGGTTCATTTCATAAACCTCGCATTTGTGGAGTAAAGTACACGTTCGTCAATTGGATGCCACCCGATTCAACATGCGGCTTGTTTGGCGGTCCGCCAATCAGCAGGTTCTCGACGCGGCCAAACTGTTTTTGCAACTGCACCATATCAACCACCATCGAATGAGCCTTGCTCGAATGCGGTCGCACACAGCGTCCCACCATCTGATAATAGAGCGCAAGGCTCAACGTCGGACGCGCCAGAACTACCGTATCAAGTTCAGGATAGTCGAAGCCCGTCGTCAAGACTCCCACGTTGCACACGACTTGAATGCGGCCGGCCTTGAAGTCTCGCAAGATTCGATAGCGTTCATCGGACGGCGTTTCCGCAGACACCATGACGGCACCGGAGACGCGTTGCGTTAATTGACGGCTCTCTTCTACAAACCGCGTGAAGACGAGAACGCCGCGGCGCTTGATCTCGATCAGCCGGTTAACGATCGCCTCAAGTTTTCCAGCAAAATCCAGATCGCGGAAGTGCTGCTGAACAGACTTATCGGTGTAGTCGGCGCCAGTTGAGTTGGTTTGCAGTTTCGTTCGATCAAACCCCTTCACGGCGAAGTACTCCAATTTGGCGAGATAGCCTTCTTTGAACAATTGGAGATTCTGCACGTAGTACACAAGGTCATCGAACACACGCGGCCGGGTCCGCGTCAGAAACCTCAGGATTGCGACCGAGCTGTTACTTGATAGACGGTAAGGCGTAGCGGTCATTCCGAGCACTTTGACGCCTTTGGCGATCAGAGCCGCAAGGAACGTTGAGTACATCCCTTCTTTCGGATTCACGACGTGCGCTTCGTCTACGATCACATACTTTACGTGATCGAATATTTCAGGCTGTTTCACCACGCTGCCGATTGTCGCAAGGGTGATCGCACGGACGCGCTTTTCTCCGGCGGACGCTGAATAGACGCCTGGCCGGAAACCGTAGGTGATCATCTTGTCAAAATTCTGCATTAGAATCTCGCGCGACGGCTGGAACACAAGACAAGGCGCTTCAAGTTCCTTCACGATATTAGCGATTACCAAAGACTTTCCAGAGCCGGTCGGTAACACCATGAGGCCATGACGCTGCGATGGGAGCTTCATGTAACCCACCCCGGCGTCTACAGCTTCTTTCTGGTACGGCCTAAGCGTTATCGAGTCCATTAAGTTATTAAAACCCCTGTATCGGAGATACACCCTCCCCGAATTTTGTTTTGCAGTTGCGTTGCCTTTTCCGAGAGAGCGCAACGAAGTGAAGCGTTTCCGGAAGCCCTTCACTTTGTTACGGGCTAAGAGAAAAGCTCGGAAACTCCCCCCTACCCCCCTCTTTTGAGGATTTAGAAAGACGCGCATCCGTGGCAGGATCGCGACAACGCCTCAAACCACGCGAGTACAGCACGCGATAAGTGGCGCAGCGAACGAACGTCTTGCCAGTTCAGATTGTGGGTCGCTCCGCATCAAGGCGGAGTTACAACCGCTATCGAGAGCGGTCTCCACCCTTGGCTGTGAGCGTTGCCATCAAAGAAATAAGTTTGTGGAAATCGTTCATGTGTTCTTTTCGCCAAACACAGAATGCGCCGCAAAAAAAAGAATGTCAAGAACTTTCTTCAGTGGTATTCTGTACGTGGCCTCGGGTCAGTCGCTCATTGTTCGTTTCGCCGCTTACCATGTGCCGCCTTCCGAGCCGGGGCCTTTCCGCCACCATCGTTGCCATCAAGGGCTGACTCATCGGAGCCAGCCCTTTTCAATTTCCACCAAAATATTCTTGACACGCTGTCGTAAGCGATGGTAGCGTACACGCATGGAAATTGATCCGGTAAAAATGCTAGCCAAGAAATGCAACGAAGGCGAGTCTCTTCGGAGTTACGCAACCCGCATCGGCGTGTCAGCGCCATACCTCAGCGACGTCTTCCGTGGAGCGCGGACGCCAGGACCGAAGATTCTAAAGTTCCTAGGATTGAAGGTCAAGGTCACCCAGACGCGCAAATATCAATACAACAGAGAGGCAGCATGAGCCATCTCGACTTTGGATTCCACGTAGACCGCGAAGAGCGCAACGATTCCTACAATCCCCAAACCGGCGGTGCTGGTTGGGACCCCACAACCCCGGCTGGAAAGAAACGGCGCGAGGAAGTGCGGCAAGAGAACGAGCGCAACGCTGCGAGGCATGATTCATCGTGCGATCAGAGCAGTGGCATTGGTTACTGCACTTGTGGATTTGCCGCAGCGAGAGAGGCGGCGTCCAAGTGAACGTCATTGCCATTGATCCAGGTACCACCGAAAGCGGAGTCGTCGCGTGGGATGGGACGAAGATTCTTGATGCCAAGTTTCTATTGAACGAGGATGTGCTCACATACCTCAATGCTGTGTGTGACCCGGACGTTGTTCTCGTCATCGAAGAGTTCGTCTGCTACGGAATGGCCATCGGGAAAGAGTCAATCAAAACGATCTTCTGGTCAGGGCGATTCTGGCAAGCGTATGATTTCCATCGCGTTCTGATGGAACGCAAGACGGTCAAGTTGCATCTGTGTGAAACGAGCCGCGCAACAGATTCGAACATCCGACAGGCCTTGATTGATCGCTTCGGAGATCCCGGTCGCAAATCCGCGCCTGGATTGCTCTACCCGCTCAAAGGCCATACATGGGCAGCGTTCGCTTTGGCAGTGACTTGGATGGACAAAAACGGAGGTGTCAAATGAGCATGCTGCTATTGCTGTTCATGCTGCAAGATGGGCCAAGGTTGGCGGTGAACCCTGGCGAGATTGCCCGGCTTCAGTCGCGGGGCGACGTGCAGGTATTCGGAGAGATGAGCCAATCTGCCAAAGAGAAATATGACGCAGAGCGCAAGGCATGCGACGACAAGAAATCTGAATTTTGCTTTACCTCTCCGTATTCGATGGGTCCGCTGTTGTGTCGGCTTACCGCCGACGATGAACTGATCCTCTCCGAAGGTGTCACTGCCGCACAGTGTATCAGGAAAATCGTTGAGTACTCGCGAGAAGCCTCGATGCGCAACTATAAGCAATGCGAAGCCGACAAGAGGCTGATTTTCGATACGTGGAAGAAATCCAATGACGAGACGATTCAAATATTGTCGCCAAAGAAGAAGGTGAAACCATGAGCGTTGAAGTGCGTTGCATCATGTGCTGGCATGTCGTCCGGGCAATGGCGACGGTTGCCAGAAACTACATCTACCGGACGGCCAAGCTGGTTCCACAGCCGGGCCAGAGGTGCGAGCACTGCGAAGCGGTGTTAGACGCCGCTCAGGTGGTGAAGTAGCGATGAAAACCGAAAAGCAGATTCGATCAAGATTGAAGAAGCTCGAAAAGGAAATGGATCGTCAGGTAGCCCAGGGAATGGAGAATGGATGGCCCGTTCCTTTCTGGGACTATAACTGCGTAGAAAGAGAAGTTCTCCGCAGTATCCTCGGAATGCGACGTAAGCCATTTTGCGCCGCCGATGTCTTCGCAGGTATCTGATGTTTCCCAAACCCAAGAGAGAGAAACGCAAGCCCAAGCCGCTGAAGCGTTCTTGGTTGCGTCCGCGTCCTCGCAAGAACCAGGTCCACGTTGTAGTGAGACACGCGCAAATCATCGCCATCTTGGAAAGCTGCCATCCTCAATCGTGTATCCGGGTGGACCGCATTCACGTGGACCGAGCGGAAGCGGTATCCTCGATACGGCATCAAGTCTTTGCGCGGTCGGGCGGTAGGTGTGAGCACGTCAAGCAGGATGGCGTGCTGTGCGGCAGGCCAATCACATGGGCCAACTTCGATCTAAACGAGCGCCATCACCGGGGCCGGGGTGGGTTGATGAGTATCGACAATTCTGAGGCCGCATGTCGGCAGTGTCATCGCGGCGGTGATGCGCATCCTGAGAAAACGCTACGGTGGAGCAAGAAGTGAGCAAACGATTCAAATTTCCTGGAGTAACGAAGTTGACGCGGTTTCCGCCATACGTGTTCGGGACAGCCGGTACCGCCGCGCTCGTCCATAAGGTGGAGCATGCCGAGATTCATTGGAGCGACGTAGACGGCAAGATCTCAAACAAGCCGCTCATCGTGGCAGCCAAGACGGTATGCGGGTATAGCTTTCTAATACAGCACCACCGAAGCAAGAGGAAACGAGCCGAGTTCTGCGTATTGCCAAAGCCCGACGCTGTTCTCTGCGGAAGGTGCCACGGAACAGGCGTTACTTTCAAGGAGCGCAACAAGGGACCGAATGGAATAACGATCCGTGAGGCTCATCAGAGACTAGGTTGTATTAGCGAAGGTACGCTAACCGCCGCCTAAGCCATGATCAGCTTCCGCCGTGCTCCTGGTGCGCTATTAAAGCAATCTCCTGATCCTCAACCCCCATCCACTGGAATCGTAGAACTACGCATTGACGGCGCCCACGTGCGGATCATCGGGCGTCGGCATTTCCTAGTGAAGAGCCGAACAGAGCGCGATGTGTGGCATTGCGTGGATCTCGAGGTGGACGAAGACCGCGACGATCCCGAGCCGATGGGCTGCTACTGCCGGGAGTATCACCACCGGAGCCGAGACGCCTCGATGTGCTGGCATCTGGAACTGGTTTTAGAAATAATGAAAGATCGCGTAGAATTTTCTTGACACTTCTTACGGTATACGGTAAAAGTAATAAGCATGAAAAAAGTTAAGTGCAAGCATTGCGGACATGGATGGTACCCACGCAGTCCGAAGCGTGCGAAGAAGTGCCCACGATGCCAACGGAAGGACTGGTAAACAGCATGAACCCACAAAACCTAGTTATCTCCCGATTGATCTCCGAAGACCCCGAACTGTATGAGGATCGCTACGCTGTCGGCGGCGTTCTCGTTTCTCAGACTCACACTGTTGCAACTGATAGCCATATGCTCATCGCTGTGGAGCTGGAAAAGCCGCGCGAAGGGCCTGACTACATCCTTCCGGCGAACATCTATCAGTTGGATGAGATGTCGGAAGTAGGGCCGGATGGACGCGTACTTGCCAACGTGAAGCCTTATCCAAATTGGCGCAATGTCATTCCGCAAGGCGAAGGCGTCGGCTCCGTCGTGCTCAACATCAAATTGCTCGCCAACCTCTGCGCGGTGCTTGACGACGTGGCGGGAGGCAATTCCGCTGTACGGGTGTTCTTCTACGAATCGGACAGGCCCGTCAAGATCGTCGGTAGGACTGAAGAAGGCAAGGAGTTCATCGGGCTGGCGATGCTGATGCGCGACAAGAAAGACGATCTCACCCCGGTTCAATCCAAGTTTGACGAACTGCCCGACCGCTATCGCGAAGCGCTCGAAAAGATCGTTGCGAAATATGATTCAGACCGGGATGCTGGCCTCGCTGATGACGAGGGCGATTATGGTTGGCAACTTACGCAAATCGCTCGCGAAGCATTGGAGTCCAAGTGAACAACCAGCTAGGACCACAGGAAGTCAAATCACTCTCCCTCTATGACCGAGAAGCCGAATGGAAGCAACTTGAAGAACTGCTGGCCAATGCGTGCCTTGTCGGACTCAACGAAGAGGGAGGATTAGAAACACAAGAGAACGCCGAAGCGCTCGTTGCTCTTGTTGAAAAGACCTTCCTAGCCGTCCAAGACAAGCGCGATTCGTTCTGTTCGTTTCTGGCTTGGCTGGAAGGCCAGCAGCACATGGGAGAGCAGGAGCAGGAGCGCCTTGAATATCGCATCAAGCGGATTGAAGCAGCTCGAAAGCGCCTTGAGAAACTGGCGATTGATACAATCCGATCGCTTGGCCCTGACGCCAAGGGCAAGTGGAAACGACTGGAGGGGAAAACCTCGACGCTATCGCTTGCCAAGAATCCGGCATCAGTGGAAGTGTTGGACGACAAGTTGATCCCTGATGAGTTCAAGGACATAACTATCGAAGTGAAGGTATCTGCGACGATTGCAGACAAGCTGATTGCAACTATCGTCAACGCCGATCATGCGCTCAACAAGCCTCCACTGATTTCAGTTCGGATGAAGGACGTTGCGGCGGCTCTCAAGGAAATGCTGCCGTGCGAGGACTGCGGAGAGTTGGGTGTGGTGTCGAAGCCTCCCGATGAATCAGAGGTGATTCATAATCCATCATGGAGTGTCTGCCCGAAGTGCAACGGGGACAAGCAAGTTCCCCGGCAGGTTCCCGGCGCCCGGCTAGTTACTGACAAGGTGAGATTGGTTAGGAAATGAGGGATCAATTGACTATCACTGAAGTTTTGCAACTATACCCGCGAACGAAGGCCGAGAAGTGGAAACAGCATCCGAACGGCGAGGGCTGGATTCACGAGGACGCCAAGGTATCGCCTGAAGCGTTCATTGGTCCGCGAGTCGCTGTGCGGGGCGGCACCATCGAGGGCGGCACCATCTTGGGCGGCACCATCTTGGGCGGCACCATCTTGGGCGGCACCATCTGGGGCGGCACCATCAAGGGCGGCACCATCAAGGGCGGCACCATCTGGGGCGGCACCATCTTGGGCGGCACCATCACAGACAAGGCCATCGTCAAGATCGGAGAGGACTATGTAACGCTCCTGAGCGTTGCCGAGTGGGGAGCAATCACCGGACACAGAACTACTGACGGTTGGGTGATTGTCTGCGGATGCCGCCGATTCACCTTGGCTGAGGCAATGGATCACTGGAAGGGACGCGAAGACCGAACCGGAACCAGAATGGCCGTCGATGTAATCGCACAGATCGCCAAACAGCGTGGTTGGGATTTGACCGCCGACAAGGAGAACAAATGAGCACAGCAATTACAGTTCAAGAACCGAGAGTCCCTGTCGTAGTAGATCTGATGGAGACGGCGATCGATACGCGCAAGGCAGCAGCCCAAGTCCAGTACGTTCAAAAGATCATGGCCGAAGTAATGATCGACGGCGAGCATTACGGCGTCATCCCCGGCACTGGCAACGGAAAGAAGACGCTGTTGAAGTCGGGCGCTGAAAAGCTCTGCTTCGTCTTTCGGCTGGCTCCCGAGTTTGAGATTGTTCGATCCGTCGAAGACGAGAACTTTATCCTCTTCGATATTCGATGCCGTCTTGTTCACATTCCGAGCGGGCAAGTCATGGGTACGGGCATGGGATCGTGTTCGAGCCGAGAAGAGAAGTACGGCTGGCGCAAAGGAGCGCGCGCGTGTCCGATTTGTCAGAAGTCCGGGAGCATCATCAAGGGTAAACCGGAGTTCGCTCCGAAGGATCGCCAAGGCGTCAAACTGGAAGGATTCGAGAAGGGCGGGTTCGTCTGCTTCAAAAAGAAGGACGGCTGCGGGGCCAACTTCCGCGACGACGACGAATCAATCTTGGCTCAGTCGGTGGATCGCGTTCCTACCGAGAACATTTGGGAGCAACACAACACGCTTTTGAAGATGGCGCAGAAGCGCGCGCTCGTTGCGGCCACGTTGGTCACTACTGCTTGCAGCGACATCTTCACCCAGGATCTCGAGGATTCCGTTCCAGAGGCATCCGACAAGGGAGGCGCTATCCCTCCGAGTTTTCCCACTACTCCGGTAGAGCCATCCAAGCCGGTCGCTCACGCGACGTTCCGAGAGAAAGACGGAGAAGGCAAACCTCGCTGGATTCTGGAAGTGATGCTGGTCTACAACGCCATCTTGGAGATGTCTCCGGAAGAAGCTGCGTTAGTTCCTGAGAAATACCTGATTGACAGCAAGGGGCCGCACATCTGGGAAGAAGTCTTGACGTGGACGAAGCCGGCCGCTGAGAAATGGTGGACCAAGGTCCTGACGAAACTGCAAGTCCGCGTCGAGGAACTGGAAAAGCAGATGCCACCATCCGACATCAAGGAAGATCCGATACCGGATGGTCCTGCGGCATAGTGACCGACACCAGACGGTTAATTCTGGTCGCGTAAAAACAGAGGAGGGGTATGGGTCCTATCAGCACGTTTCTAAGGAATGAAATATCGGCGGTGTACCGCAAGCCGTCGAGTTTCAAAACCGACAAGCAGCAACACAAGACGATGGCGATGGAGTTTCACGTCAAGCTTGGAGACATTGACATGTTCCCGCCGGCGATCCGCCAAGCGGCACGTTGCATCAAGGCCGTGCGGCCGATTCGCTCAATCAAGTTGGACCTGTGGGAAGAGAACTTCCTATTCCGTGTGGAGACAGGGCCAGCGGAAACGAAGGGCGATAAATACGCCTTCGTGGGTTGCGAAGGGAAAGCGCTTCGCATCTTCCGGTCGGGCGACAAGGACCACACGATCTGGCTGTCGTTCCAAGTGAAGGGAGCCACGAACAAGAGCAATGCGGAGTTTACGGCGGTCAACTACGGCGAGGAAGTGCGGATCAGCGCCGAAGGCGAACCGGAATTGCCAGGGACGCACGTGGCCGACGACAAACAGAAGGATCTGAACTTCCCGGACGTGGAGGCGCAGCCGAAGAAGCGTGCGGCGAAGAAAGCGGCGAAGGTCGAAAAGAAGAAGGGCGCGCGTCTGGGCAACGCTCTTCCGCGGCAGTTGGGGACCGGGCCAAAGCGAGCGAAGCGCAAAAAGTAGGGTAGTCTAAAAAACAGGAGAATTCCACTATGAAGTCCAAGAAGTCCAAACAGTATCGACAAGGCGATGTTTTACTCACCGAAGTAGCGGTAATCCCGCCGCAAGGGAAAATCGGCGCGATGCCGATTGAAGGCAATCCGCGCGATGTAGCAAACCGCGTAGTCTTGGCGTACGGAGAGGTCACTGGTCATGCTCACACGCTAGACGCGGAGGATTGCGAGTTGGTTGAAGTTCCCGCTGGACTCGGCGCGGAATTAGAGGGTTGGTTTTTGCGGGTCCATCAAGACACGCAATTGACCCATCAGGAGCACAGCACGATCGAGGTTCCGGCTGGAAACTATCGCGTGACGCGTCAGCGCGAGTACTCGCCGGAAGCAATCCGCAACGTGGCCGACTAAATCAAAGGGATAATCCAATGGCTCGCATCGAGAGATTAACAGCAGAACAGATTGCACGATTTCCTGAGTTTGTTGAGAAGTGGCGAGCCATTGGCCTCCGTACTGATCCAGCCGAGCGCGGAGCGGCAGAAGCGGCCATCGCAAAGATGTACGCAACTGCTGGACTACCGGCTCCAAAAACCGTCTGGTGCGGATCGCCTCTTTCGCAAGGTTTGACGAGAGCAATTCTGTTAGATAAGAATTTCTGGGCTTCCGTCGGGGCTTCCGTCGGGGATTCCGTCAGGGATTCCGTCTGGGCTTCCGTCTGGGATTCCGTCAGGGCTTCCGTCGGGGCTTCCGTCGGGGATTCCGTCTGGGATTCCGTCTGGGCTTCCGTCGGGGATTCCGTCTGGGCTTCCGTCGGGGATTCCGTCAGGGCTTCCGTCGGGGATTCCGTCAGGGATTCCGTCTGGGCTTCCGTCTGGGCTTCCGTCTGGGCTTCCGTCGGGGATTCCGTCAGGGATTCCGTCTGGGCTTCCGTCGGGGATTCCGTCTGGGCTTCCGTCTATGGACAACACGATGCATCATGGCTGGCCTTCTACGACTACTTCCGCGACGTGTGCAATTTGCACGAACACACCGAAAAACTACAAGGACTCTGGCTCCTCGCGCAAAGCGCGGGATGGGCGCTGCCACACAAAAACATCTGCTGGATTTCCGAGCGGCACAATGTGGTCCATCAGGACGAAAGTTGGCGTCTACATTGCCCAGATGGTCCGGCGCTGATGTATCCGGACGGGTTTGGAATCTGGGCGTGGCACGGCGTGCGCGTACCACAGCAACTCATCGAGTCTCCGACGACAATTACGATTGAGCAAATCCGCACGGAGCAAAACGCGGAAATCCGACGAGTGATGATTGATCGGTTTGGAGCGGAGCGGTATCTGCGCGAGAGCGGCGCGAAGTTGATCCACACCCACAAGGGGCGCGAGAAGGGTCTTGCTGGTGGAAAGCTGTGGCGCACGGAGATTCCAGGGGATGAACCACTGGTGATGGTGGAGTTGCTGAACAGCACGCCGGAGCCGACAGGCGAGACGAAGCACTATACATTGCGCGTACCCCCTGATGTTAAAACGGTTCAGCAGGCGGTTGCGTGGACGTTCAATCAGACGGAACAAGAGTACGCTCCTGCGCAGGAAACATAGATGACCAATCGAAACTCACCACGGAGTCTGCGCACATCTCGCGAATCGATTCTCGAGATTCGGGAAGCTGTAATCAAATTCAAGGATCGCGATGGCCTGTCGTGGCCGGTCATCGCGGTTCGCATCGGCGTAAGCAAGACAATGGCACAGCAATACTACCGGGACGCGAAGCGGTTCGATAACGCCAGCGGTCCGGTCACAGCGAATGAGTTACGAGCGCAGAAGCGCAGAGAGGCGTATTCATGAACTTCAAGGTAAACACCAGGTTGATTTTCGCCTTGTTATTGTGTTCGATGGCTCACACTCAGTCGAAGGACTGCTGCACAACAAAGCCAGACATCATCGCAAAGTTGAACGCCGAAACAGCCAAGCGTGATCTAACCTGGTATCGGGGGATTCACTCACCGGACAGTCCCTCTCCCTTTGGGCCTTTTCCGTCTGAAGCCTTTGTGCTGGCTTTAAGGATCAAGGAAACACTTGACATGCTGTCCTAGTCATGCGAATGTTAGGTTCGTGCATCGATCCCCCTCCTTTGACTTGCCCGGTACCCGCGTCTTAAAAGCGCTGTTGCCGGGCTTTGTTATTTAGATGGGTGGATGCTTCTACCGGTGGGGTTGAATCGCTCGGGCCACACGGAACCAAAGGCTTCCCCGAGTCGGCAGTGAATACCTCGCCGTCACAACTACGTCTGTGAGGGTAAATGAACGAAGAATACGTTGTAGGCGCTTCCTACGAAGGTTCAGTCAAATTCTTCAATTCCGATAAGGGATACGGATTTGTCGAAGAGCCTGGCTTCCCAAATCTCTTCTTCCACTTTCGCGGTCTTGCTGGCGGTCGCAAGTCAATCGACAACGGCGCGCGTGTGCGCTTCACTGTGATTGATGGACGACGCGGACCGGAAGCTTCAGGAATCGAAGAGCTGTGAAAGAGCCAATCGTTCGCGAGAACATGTTGATCGCAGTTGTCTTGTCGCTGCTCGCTCTCTTCTTCGGATTCGCCACATACAACAAAGGAACGGATGCCATCCGTGATGACGTTCGCGTTCAGCAGTCCCAACAGCGTGAACTGAATCGCATCAACCACGCGATTAAGGCGTATGACGCGACGGAGAAGGTTGGTAGATGTAATTTCAAGTCGAGTCGAATGTATTTTGAATTCAACGATCCCTTCACTTCCATCACGTCCGATGGATTGACAGTAGGAACCGCAGCTAATTCGCGCTTCAAGGTGAAGGAATAAAAATGCCTCGCGAAGAGCGCGTCCGCATCTGCCCACCTCACGAAGACCGACCGACAATCGATTCCCCTTACATGGATTTAAGCGAAGCGCAGGAACTTGTAGCGCTCGGCCTACGCACCTGGAAATGGGAGAACCGCTGGCTGTCGGGTGAAGTGAAGGACACGCCGATCCGCGGAGCGTCGTGCGGAATGTCAGGAGTCAGCCGTGGATACCAGCCGATGATGAAGACGGTTGAGCGCACGGTTGGAGTGAGCCTGGTTCGAGACGGCGGTGGAAGAAATAAAGATCGCAGCTTCAGGACAAAGGTAATTACGCGCAAGGTTCGCGAGCCGGAGCTTGACGAGCACGGCAAAGGAAAACTGGAGCGATCGCCAAGCACGTTAGAGCGCTTCGCATTCGACCATGATTTATCCGATGCTCTCGAACAAGCGCAGCGCAAAGTAGTTCGCGAGGTAACAACCGCATGAATCGCCGCGCCTTCCTATCGCTCCTAACAGTCGCTCCGTTCGCGAAGAAAATCGTTCCTGTCTCCGAACCTGGAACATGGGGAGCGGTGACACGCTCGTCGCAATACTTCGCTATCGGCGGTGGACCGAGAATAGGGAAAACGGCTACTCTCACCCTGGAAATGATTCGTCGCGCATGGGAATTTCCAAAACGTCAGTATGTGGTTTGTGCAACGCCCGGTATGAAGTCATGGTTCGAATCGCGGGTGCCCACTGAACTTCGCCGGAGAATACGTGTCGTATGACAACGACCAAAGTTAAATCTTCCGTGATTGCTGAAATCGGATACGACGAAGAGACGAAGCAACTCGAAGTCGTGTTCGCCAATCGGGCGCGGTGGCAATATGCCGACGTGCCGCTAGAAGTTTACGAAGCATTCATCGCCGCCGACTCGGTAGGGCAGTTCTTCGGCGCAAAGATCCGCAAGAAGTATAGTGGTGAGATATGCAATAGTATTCTCCAGAAAGAACCAAGTGACAAAGCAGGCGATTGAGCAAGCTCGCGCTTTGCTGATTCCGGGCGAGATGGAAAAGCTGCGAACGCGGCAGATTCGAAGCGTGCGGTTATCGGAGATTCAACGCATCCGCAGAATGACATTCCATCACCACGCAACAGCGGCCCCGATGGTAACGAAAGAGAGGCCGATACACGAGGTCGAATGGCGTTGAATCAATTGCTCCACTACGTTGGCCTTAAGTTTACGCTCCATCAAGAGAGCGGGGATGACGCCAATTTCTGGAGTATTGCCGTGATTGGATTGGCGGCTTACGCCTACTGGAAGCTTTCCTGATGCTGAACCAATTGCCGACGACGCCGGGAGCAATCTACCTGCTGCGGCATGGCTCGACGAGTTTCGATGAGGGCAAGCGTCCACGCGCGCAAGGCTGGATCAAAGCAGGCCTTGACGAGCGCGGCAAGAGCGAAGCGCGCATGGCGAAACCAGCCGTAGCGAAACTGAACATCTCCAGATTCCTAGCGGGCAGTTTGCCGCGAACAAGAGAGACGGTGGAGATTGTTGCCGACGGCGAGCCGGTTACACTGTCGCGCAATCTGCGCTGCCAAAACATCGGCGTGCTGGTCGGCAAGTCGGAAGACGTGGTAAATGAAATTCTGGGCGACATGGTAAAGACGGCGCCAGATGAAGATATCCCCAATGGCGAGTCTTACGTCTCGTATCGGGACAGGTTCTTGAGGGAACTGGAAAGCGCGTTACACCGGGTTGAGAAGAGCGGAGAGAATGAGCTTTGGGGGACGCACTCAAAGAACATTCAGCTGGCGATGGCGGCTAAGTCGCGAGACAGTGTGGACGCCAAGGCCGTTGCCGATCCGCCGGAAATCAAGCCGTGTGCGATAATCGAAATCAGCGTGGGGAAAGACGGCAAGTGGCAAGCGCGGGAAATTAACTGGAGGAAATCAGCATCATGATCGAAGAGAAAAAAGTAGTACTTGCGAAGACTCTTGAAATCCGGCACCTCATCGACAACGGCGAGCGGCTTGTCAAGGCCCCCGAAGAGGGCGAGCCGAACCCGGAACTGGCGAAGAAGATCGCCGAAGAGGACACGCACCACGAAGCGCACGACGGCCAGGTGTTCTTCCGCGCCATTGGACCGAGCGCAGGCCAGGTGACTCGCGAGGAGTTCGCGCAGGCGTTCGTTGATCTTGGCTTTGTTCCGGCGCTGAAGTTGGCGAGCGAAGCGCAGGCCGCGAAGATTCGCGAACTGCAAGAAACGAACACGATCCTCAATGAACAGTTGGCGCAAGCGAGAGCGGCTATCCCGAAGGGCGAGGGCGTGCTACCCGTTGCTGGCACCATCGGCGAGACGGCTCCGGCTGGCGAGCAAGCACCTGCGTTGCCGGATGGTGCGCAGAATGGAGCGGAACCTTCGGCTTTGAACCGTATCGCTTCGAAGTTGGGCATCGGCAAGGGCAAAGGCAAGGACTCTCCGAATGTCGACGCTGCCTAAAGTCAGCACGATTCAGCAACTCGGGTTGCTGGTCAGTGAGCAGCTTTGCTATCCTCGCGGGGTTACGCTCGAAAATGGGCGCGGACCCGCGATAGAGCCGATTGACGGCGTGACCTTCCGGCTTCACTTCGTCATTCGGTTTGAAGTGGCACAGAAGGCGATGGGCGCGACGTTGACGCTCTGTCCGATGGAGCACAACCCAAAGCGGCTTCAGCGGATCATCATTGAGCGATTGAAAGAGCTGTCTGAAATCACCTACGAGGACGCCAAGTCCATCATCGAACAAGCCGAGCGCATGTCGAAGCGAATGGACAAAGCAGCAGAGGCCACGGAAGAATACGCACGGCTTCGGAACGGTGAAGGGAAGGCGCTGAGCGCATGACCTGGCTAGGAATCTGCGTGGCTCAATATGCCAAGCGCAATGCTCGCGGCAAAGTTCTCCTGCTGGATGCTCTGTTCGCTGAAGCGCATTATCATTACCTCCGCATTTCACGAAAATAAAACCACATGCGAAAACTCCTGCTTCTAGCCGCGTTGTTTGTGGCTACGCTAGGGGTGTCTCAACCCACCTCTCTCTTAGTTGGCGACCTCGTTACTTCCAGTGGACAGCCTCTTTCCAATGCCACGCTGACCCTCACGCTCTCGCAACCTGCCTACATCACCGGGCTGTTCACGGTCGCCAGTTCTCCAATCAACTGCTATACCGGATCAACTGGAGCGTTTCAGGGCGGTACGATTCTCGGCCTACCGGATCCTTCCGCAACTCTAACGCGGACTCCGAACTACGCATCAGGCACGCTTCCAGCGGCGACGTACTACATCAAGTACGCCTATTATTACAACGCTCAGACAACCTGGGTAAGCCCAGAGATGTCAACGGTGATGTCCAGCCAAGGGACGTTGACGATCTCGGCCCCTACGCTGCATCCTAGCGGGGCAACTGGTTGGAGGGTTTACGTTGGGACAAGCAGCGGTGCCGAGACGCTTCAGTCGTCCATCCCCGGATGGTCCAGTTATGTGATCAGCGCACCGTTATCGAGCAGCACCGCTCCACCCACATCGAACAACACGCAGTGCATCTTCTGGTTTAACGATTCGATGGTTCCGGCGTACACGACATACTCCGTGCTTATTCAAGACGTTCACGGAGCACAGGTACGCGGTTGGCCACAGAATTATTACTTCGCGGGATCGCGAGCAGATCTCAATTCGATGACGCCTGCGGGAAACATCAGCGCCAAGTTCCCCACGGCCATCATCGCAAGCCCTTCCAGTGGAGCAACGCAAAGCATCAACGGTGGGTTGACCGTCACGGGCGTTGCCACTGCGCCGGATGTGAAACTGGGCTACCAGACC
>DATLVQ010000839.1:0-5798 GCA_035577325.1 Bryobacteraceae bacterium
GTGGATATCGGCGCTCACACCCAGCTCGAATTGGTCAGCCCAATTGTTCGCGTCGGCGGTTCGCCCGGTACCCAGATCTCTAAGCCTGTGGATATTTCGGAAAGTGGCGGCGCGCTCAACGTGACGCTACGCGGTGCGGACAATCTCGGCGGCTACGAAACCGCCTGGTATGCTGTCAAACCCAAGGCCGATCACGCCGGATTCACGATCGCTCCGCTTTATGCCGAGCGTCACGTCGCGGGCGAGATAGAGCATCGGCCGCAACCGGCCACGAACTACTTCGGGTTCCCAGCGGCCGCGGCGTTTTACCGGTTGTTTTACAAAGCCGACCGGACTGAATTCACCGCGCTGTTGGTTGCCGCCTGTACGCAAGCCGAGTTGGAACAAAGCACACGGGTACTGAATGAGGGTGCCGCCGCCTGCGAAAAGCTGAATCGTGAACTGTGCATTGCCATTCCAAAAGGCGTGGGCATAAACCCATTGGTGGAGGTTACCCTGAACGGGAAGGTCGTCGCCGTGCCGTGGCGCGCGACCGTGGGCGAGGCCATCCGGGAAGGCGGCGAAACCGACCCGGGCGCCATGCTGCCGCGGCTCGCGGTCTACAAACCGTTTGGGAGCCGGACTGCGCCGGTGGAGTTCGATCGCGGCAGTCCGGCAATTCTCCAATTGATCCTGGCGGGCGGCGAAAAAATCTCCTGGAGATAAGTTCAGCTATGCGCTGAAAGGCGGGCTCGAGCTCCCGTCGCCCTCGCTGGGCTGAGGTGCAGTGATGGCTTGTGGTTCCGCGGGCCGCTTCGCTTCGCTCATCGTTCGAACATAGGCTGGAAAGCGCCGTCCCAGCAGGCCGCCATAAAGCAAGTGGCCCACCAGCATGGCCCGGTCCGGGCTATACATACGCACCATTGGATTGACGTACTTCCACAATACGTCGAACGACAGAAAGAACCAGCCAGTTCCGAAGATCAGTCCGAGCACCGTCATGCGCAGGCGGCTGCCCTGATCCCGCACCACCAGGCCGAACAGCGCTCCCAGCAAGCCGTACAAAACCAGCAGAAGCGCGAGCCCAGTGCCGGTGCGCGCGCCGAACCTTGGCTGGTAGGCTGATTCGCCGTAAAAGGTCGATGCCAGCAAGTTGGGAACCAGCCAGATGGAGCGGCGATGCCAAGCAGAATCGAGCGCCAGATATCCCAGCAGGACCAGGGTCCCACCGACGCCTGCCTGGATTCCCGCCAGCATAAGAAGCCAGTTTGGCCGGGCTCCGTTCCCTGAAGACATGAAAACAGCCTATACTGGCGGAAAGGTAAAAGCAAAGTAAGTCCTCCAGTCGCAGGCTAGCCGTTACCGAGTTACCGTGTACTCTCGGGATCGGGTCGCGCGAATGGTCACCGGGTCGCTAACGAAATTCGTAAAATGGCACGTCGTGTCGTGGTCACCGGTATCGGAGCAGTCAGCCCTAATGGAGTGGGCCGCGAGAATTTCTGGCGCGCCACGTGCGAGGGTGTGAGCGGCGTGCGCCGCATCCGGCGTTTCGATCCTTCCAATCATGCCGTGCAGGTGGCGGGGGAAGTGGTGGATTTCGACGAGCACGAGCATGTCAACCCGAAAGACCGGCCGCATGTTTCGCGCGCCGTCCCGCTGGCCCTGGCGGCAGTGAAGGAAGCGCTCACGGACGCAGAGATCTCGCCCCAGACCATGTCGCGCGGCGAGCTCCGCCAAGTTGGCGTCATCGTCGGCTCCGGCGGCGGCAGTCAGGAGTTCACCGAGGAGCAGTACCGCCTCTACTACAGCGGTCATCAGAAGCAGTGCAGCGTTTACACGATTCCGACCGGCACCATCGGGACGCTGGCCAGTGAGGTTTCCATGCGCTTCGGCTTCCGCGGCATGAGCCACATTGTCTCCACCGGGTGTACGTCTTCGACCGATGCCATCGGCTATGCGTACCGGAACATTCAGGCAGGTGTGATCAGCACCATGGTGACGGGCGGCGTGGACGCCCCCATCGCGCCGCTGATTCTGCGCGGCTTCATATTGATGCGCATCCTTACCACGAGTTGGAACGCGGAGCCGCACAGGGCCTCGCGACCGTTTTCACGCGATCGTGATGGTTTTGTGCTCGGCGAGGGCGCGTGGTTCTTCGTATTGGAAGACCGCGAGCGTGCGATCGATCGCGGCGCGCATATTTATGGCGAAATCACCGGCTATGCTTCCACTTGTGAAGCCTACCATCGCGTACGGCTCGAAGAGTGCGGCGAGGAGCCGGCGCGCACGATCCAGATGGCGCTCGAGGAAGCCGCTGTGCCGCCGTCGGAAGTCCAATACATCAACTATCACGGCACCGCCACCGAACTGAACGATCGCATCGAAACGCGCGCCATCAAGCTGGCTTTCGACGGGCACGCGTACAAAGTTGCCGGCTCATCGATCAAGAGCCTAATCGGCCATCCGCAAGGCGCCTGTGGGGCAGCCGGCATCGCCGCTACATTGCTGGCAATGCGCGATGGCATCGCGCCGGGTACGAAGAACGTGGAAGAGCCCGATCCTGAATGCGACCTGGATTACCTTGCCCAGGGCGCTCGCAAATTGGAAATCGAGCATGCGGTGGCCAATTGCATTGCTTTCGGCAGTAAGAATTCAGCCATCATCCTGCGCCATCATTAAAGGAGCTAAACAGTGTCGCGTATTCTTCGTGTGTTACTTTTTCTCGTCGTACTTGTGGCGGCGCTTCTGTGGTTTTATCCGCCGGCGCGTCTGTTCGCGCTGGCCGTGGCAGGCCGTAGTCCCGCGTGTCCTCTGTCGAGTGCGGTGAAATCCGACCAGAACCTCCAGCTGCAGATCCGCTATAACGACGAAATCATCAAAGCCAGCAAGCTCCTCGAAACCGATGCTGCGGGGTATGAGTTGTGGGACACGCCCTCGGGCCGCTTCTGGATTCCCAAGGGCAGCCGTTACGTTCTGCCGTTCAACTTGGCCGAGCAGAAGCGCAGGATCTATGGCAACGATGAGCAGTCGGCGCGCGCGGGAGACATTGTGCTGGATTGCGGCGCCAATGTGGGCGTAACGGTGCGGGTATGGCTGAACGCGGGCGCCAAACAGGTAGTGGCCATCGAACCCGCCCCGGAGAACCTCGAGTGCCTGCGCCGCAATTTCAAAGACGAGATCGCCGGCGGGCGGGTGATCCTGTATCCCAAGGGCGTGTGGGACAAAGACGAGATCATGCCGATGCAGATCGATCCGAACAATTCAGCCGCCGACAGCTTTCTGATTCACCGGGAGGGCGGCACCGAAGCGCCCGGCATCCCGCTGACGACGATCGATAAGCTGGTAGCCGAGCTGAAGCTTGAACGCGTTGACTTCATCAAGATGGATATCGAGGGCGCCGAACCGAAGGCCATCACCGGCGGGCGGGAAACCATCGCCAAGTATCATCCGCGCATGGCGCTCTGCACCTACCACGCTCCCGACCATCCGCAGAAAGTTCCGGAGTTGGTACGGGCGGCTTGGCCCGGTTACACGGTCGAGTGCGGACCGTGCGCCGAAACCCCCGCTCATGCCGTGCGGCCCGATGTGCTGTACTTCCACTAAACGCGGCAGCCTCTTTGGCTGTGCAGTGTTGGCGCTTGTTTGCGCCGTGTCCGTCACCGCTTGCGCCAAGCGCTATCCAGCCGAAGGACTGGTTCTGCGTGTAGAGCGCGATCGCCTGTCGGTGACGATTTCCCATCGCGAGGTCCGCGGCTACATGCCGGCCATGGCGATGCCGTTTCGCGTGAAGACCGCTGCGGAACTTACAGGCCTGGCGCCCGGTACACGGGTTCAGTTTCAGCTTGAAGTGAGCAAGCGTGGCGCCGTGGTGCGGAACCTGCGCGCGCAGGCGCTAGCGCCCGATGGCGTGGTTACTGACAACGGGCGCAAATTGCGGCTGCCGGCGACGCCCGAAAAACTCGCCATCGGCGACGCTGTGCCGGATTTCACTCTGACCGATCAGTCTTCGCGGCCCCTGCGCCTGGCTGAATTCCGCGGCCATGTTGTCGCGTTGAACTTCGTATACACGCGCTGCCCGTTGCCCGATGTGTGTCCGCGCCTCTGCGCCGGTTTCGCTCGTTTGCAGAAACGGTTCGCCGATCGGGATCTGGCATTGCTCTCGGTGACGTTAGACCCGCAATACGATTCGCCCGAGGTGCTGGCAGGTTACGCCAAGATCTGGCGAGCGGACCTGGTGCGCTGGCACTTTCTGACCGGCACGCTGGAGGACGTGCAACGCGTGGCCGGGCGTTTTGGGATCATTTCCTGGCCGGAGGAAGGCTTGCTGACCCATACATCGGAGACCGCCGTCATCGGACGCGACGGCAAGCTGCTGGCCTTGATTGCAGGTTCCAGCTATACTGCGGATCAACTCGGCGATCTGATCGCCCTCGAACTGGAGAGCCACTGATGCACCGACTTGCGCTCGCCTTACTGCCGTTTGTTGTTTTTGCTGCCGACAAGCTCGCCACTGGCGAGAAAAACAAAGATCTCTGCTCGCCGCCGCCCGGCATTGCCGCGCCTTCCTTGCCCGCGCACATTATGAGCGGGCAGGGACGTGTACACTTCCCCATCACGACAAGCAGTCCGAAAGCGCAGGAATTCTTCGATCAGGGCGTGGCGCAGATGCATTCGTTCTGGGCGATGGAGGCAGAGCGCTCATTCTTGCAGGCGGCGGCGCTCGATCCCGAAGCGCCGATGCCGCAATGGGGGATCGCCATGGTGGCTGCCGGAGATTACCGGCCCAGATTTCAGCTTGAATGGCTGGCAGGGCTCAAGGGACATAGTGCCCGTAAAAGTCAGTCCTCCGGCAACGCTGGGGCGGCGAAACCGGTTGGCGGTGGCGTCGCACGCGCGGTGGCAGCGGCCAAGAAGGCTCTCGAGCTGAGCGCCGGACCTGGAAAAGCCACGCCGATCGAGAAGCTGTACATCGCCGCCGTGGGCGCGCGGCGCGATCCAAGCGTTGCGGACCGCGACGCCGCGTACATCGCCGGTTTGCGGGCCATCGTGGCTACGTATCCTCACGAAGTCGAAGCCATGAGCTATTTAGCGCTTCACCTGATGGGCGGCTTCAGCACCCCGGACCGGCAGCCCCGTGAAGGCAGCATGGAAGCGGTGAAATTGTTGCGCGAACTGGTGGTCGAAGCGCCGGACCATCCTGGTGTGCATCACTACATCATTCATGGGTTCGAAGGTTCCACATTTGCCAGGGATGCCTGGCCTAGCTGCCGGCGATATCCGGAGTTGGTGCCCAACATCCCGCACGCGCTGCACATGCCGGGGCACATTTGGGCGCAGACCGGAAAATGGGACGAAGCCGCGCAGGCGTTTGAATCCGCCGCCGAAAACGAGCTGGGCTATATCCGCGCCGACCAGCTTTACGGCCGCGGGCATCACGGCCACAATGTGCATTTCCTGATCACGACCTATGCTTTTCAGGGCCGGTACGACGATGCGGTCAAGGCCGCGCGCGGCCTGCTCGCGTTCAAGGAGAATCCGCGCGAAGAGGCGGACGTCAACAACTATTACACGGCTTACCGGCAGGGCTGGTTCGGCTTGATGCGCACGCTGGTGTCGTTCGAAAAGTGGGATGAGATCCTGGACAGCCAAACGCTGCCGGTTTACGACCGGCCGCATGAGCAGGCCTGGCGGCACTGGGCCATGGGACTTGCGCACGCCGGCAAAGGGGACGCAGTTCGCGCGAAATCGGAATTGCGCGCTATGAATACGGCGCTCACGCAACTCTCAGCCAATTCTCCGGAAGATGTGCCCGGTTCCCT
>DATLVQ010000840.1:0-3843 GCA_035577325.1 Bryobacteraceae bacterium
CTGCTGGCGCAAACTGTTGAATACAGGAAGCAACACCGCAATCGGGATCTTCAGGACATCGGTGAGCGCCTGGAGGGTGGTCGTGCCGTCGACGGATAACCGCCGCAGCAGCAGGTCGGTGACCAGGCCCGGACTAATCCCCATACCCTCCAGATCGCGCGGAACTGGTGGCACGAACAGCCATTGCTCTTCACCGAGAAGCGGCATAAGTACTCTGGAATCTATCGGCCGGACAGTCAACAGAGTTTATGCACGCGACCGAGCCGTCTGCCGTCATGCTTATGTGAGGGCTCTAACGCTCTTCGTGTCGCTGATGGCCGGTCTGTCGGCACTTGGGCTGCTGGCTGCCACGAACGATGCCGCGAAAATCTACGAGGAGGGCCGCAAGGCGGAGCGCTCCGGGCACATGGCGAGCGCCTATCTCCTCTATTCTCAGGCCGCCGCACTCGAACCCACCAACCAGCTGTACTGGCTGAAGAGCCAGGCGGTGCAGTCGCGGGCCGCTCTGGAATCTCCACCCAAAGCACCGCCCAAAGCCCCGGATACCGCCACGCTTGCCGCCGCCAGCGCCACATTCGACGAGCTCAGCTCCAAAGATCGTTCCGCCGCCAGGATCCCACAGCCGCCCGTCCGCCTGCAGGGAGCACCGGATCTAAAGGACTTCGACCTCCGAACCGATGCGAAAGCCCTGTGGGTACAAGTGGCCGGTGCCTACAATCTCGGCGCCATATTTGATGGCGACTTTCAGACCGGTCCGCCCATACATTTTCAACTCACCGAGGTGGACTTTCGCGGCGCGTTGCATGCCGCCGAGGCGGCAACGGGTTCGTTCCTCATTCCGATCTCGAGCCGGCTGATGCTAGTGGTGAAGGACACCGAGCAGAAGCGGCGCGAGCTTGAACCCACTGTGTTTACTACCATTTCCGTGCCCCAGGCGACCGCCACCCAGGAACTCGTGGAGATCGCCCAAGCCGTCCGCCAGCTCTTTACGCTGGAACACATGGCCTGGGACTCGCAGCAGAACCTGGTGGTCATGCGAGACCGAATTTCACGCGTCCTGCCCGCCCGGCAGATCTTCGAGGAGCTGATCCACCACCGCCCCCAGGTGGATATCGAGCTCGAACTGCTGGAAGTGGACCGCAGCGATTCGCTGGCTTATGGCTTGGACCTGCCCACCACCTTCCAGCTCATCTATATGGGGACATTCTGGAATAGTCCGCTGGCGATTCCGTCCGCCATAAGCAAGCTGCTGACGTTTGGGGGCGGGAAGACTAAGTTCGGCATCGGTATTGCCGACGCCACGCTGCTGGCGAACATGACCCGGTCAAACTCACGCACGCTCGTGCGGACGGATGTCCATGCCATCGACGGCATGCCGGCCAGCGTACACGTCGGCGACCGGTTTCCGGTGATGACCGCCGGGTATTTCGGCCCTGCGTCCAGCAGCCAGGGAGGACAGGTCTACCGGCCGCCGCCCTCATTCTCCTTTGAGGATTTAGGTGTAAATGTGAAGGTTACGCCGCACATTCATGGCATGGACGAAGTCACGCTCGATCTCGAAACCGAATTTAAAGTACTGAGTGGCGGCAGCAACAACGGCATCCCGATCATCTCGAGCCGCAAGCTGGCGACGAAAGTGCGCCTGCGCGAGGGCGAATGGGGGGTGGTCAGCGGCCTGCTGAGCTCGAATGAGGCGCGAACCATCCACGGCATCGCGGGCTTGGCGGACATTCCAGCGCTGGGCCAATTACTGCGGAAAACCAACAAAGACGAGAGCACCAGCGAAGTTCTCGTGATCATCAAGCCGACACTACTCAGCCTGCCGCCCGACCAGTACGTGACGCCCACCGTCTGGACCGGCTCGGAAATGCGGCCGGCGACACCGCTGTAGTAATGGGTAGTCAAAGAACGACCACTGAGCCGCCGATATACCTGAACAATGCCGATCCAACAAAGCCTGGTCAGTTTTGCGATCGGGCAGCAGTATGCGGCCGGCTGTTTAATGCGCCGGCTTGCTCTTACTGCTCCGCGGGTCCACTCCCGCGGTTCTGGATCCGCTCCAACTGTCGCGAGAGTTCCTCCGACAAGAAGGCATGTGGATCAAGCCTGCGGGGAGAGCGGCTCTCGCGCCCAATTTTTGCTGGCGCCGGTCGGTCTCCCGCCGTGCCCGAAGTGTGCTGTACCGTGATGAAACCAACCGCCGGGGATGCCGCACCCCCAATCGTCAGGACCACGTGCTGATCTCCACCGGGTGTGTCCTTCGAAAGGCGCAGATTGAGCTGGTACAACCCCGCAAACGACGGGGCCACGCCGGCATACAGTACGTCTGCCGATGAGACCGCAGTACCGCCTACCGTGACTTGCGTGGCTCCCGTAACGCGCGCGGCTTTGTCAGGGAGTTCGCCCGCGGCAAAAGCCGGATTGGTTGTTCCCCCTCCGGTGAAGTATAGGGTGAGAATGTCTCCGGGGTTGGCAGGCGCGAACGTCGCTCCCGGCAGAAGTCCGGCAGCTCCCACGTATTTTCCCGTGGTCGCATTGATCGCCGCGATCGGGTTTTTGCCGCTTGCCGTCTGCTGGAAGTAAAAGAATTCCGGCGAGGCGGCCTGTGCCGTAACGGGCTGCGGATCACTGTTCAGCTCACTGGCGGTGCCGCAGTTGGCGACTACCTGCACTGCTACGGTACCCGAAGCGGGCAACTGCGGCGCCTGAAAGTTGATCTGGTTCGACAACACAGCGAATATCGGGGCGCGCACAGAATTGACCAGAACGCACACCCCTTCAAATATCGTAGGTAACTGGCCGTTCACGAGGTCTCCCGCTCCGACTTTCTTGAAGGTACCGATAGGCGCGAAATTGCTACCGAAGACACTCAAAATTCCATTTGTGGACACTGATTTAACCGGCGGCACGCTCAAGCCGGCACCCACAACACCGCCCGCCGAGATCGCCGGTAAAGCGACGCCTCCCGTCGCCGTGATCGTGGCACTGAAAGAGACTGGGGTGAGAGTGCCGGAACTGGCGGAGACGTTGACAGCGCCTGCCGTGCTGCCGAGAATCAGTTGCGTGCTGGCCGTTCCATCGGCACCCGACACTACCGCAGCAGGGTTCACCGTGGCCGTTCCCAACGTTACCGCGAAATTGACTGAAACCCCGGAGACCGGCAATCCGGTAGAGTCCGTTACCGTCACGACCAGCGGCGCCGCAAGCTGTGTTGCTGCATCTCCTGTCTGGTTGTCACCCGCTGTAATTACAAGCCTTGCCGCAACCAGAAGGGTCAGTTTGCGGATGCGGTCATTAAATACATCCGTCACGAGAATACCGCCCGCGTTATCCGTCGCCAGCCGGAATGGAACTAACTGCGAGAGCAACGCCGGTCCTCCGTCGCCGGAGAAGTCTGGTGAACCGTTACCGGCGATGGTCGTAATCGTTCCGGACTTGTCCACACGCCTAACCCGGGAATTAAAGGCATCGGCGATGTACAGGTTTCCGGATCCATCGACGGCTACCCCAGTGGGGCCGAATAACTGAGCGGCTTTCGCTGGTCCTCCGTCGCCAGTGAAACCCGTTCCGCCGGATCCCGCCACGGTCGTGATGATGCCGGCAGCATCGATCTTGCGCACGCGCTCATTCAACTCATCCGTCACGTAAATGTTACCCGCGTGGTCCACTGCTAAGGACAATGGAAACAATTGCGCCGAGGTGGCCGGCACTCCTTCTCCCGCGTAAGCCGTTTGGCCATTACCCGCAATGGTGCTGATGATTCCACCGGGCGTTATTTTGCGGATGTGATTGAAGCTCAAATCACCAAAATACAGGTTGTCGGCGGTATCGAACGCCAGGCTG
>DATLVQ010000841.1:0-9359 GCA_035577325.1 Bryobacteraceae bacterium
GTCGGCCGCCGAGGCATATCCTGGCGTGCGGGCGGTGCATATCCTCGAACGCGATCTTCTGCAAGCTCAATTGCGGGACTCGAAGGTTGAGACGCGCAACCGATATCCTATGGTCCGCTATGCCGGACAGCCGCTGGCAGCGGTCGCGGCCGAAACCCAACGCGCCGCCGATGCTGCCGCGAAGCTTGTCAAGATCGAATACGAAGCACTTCCGCACGTCTCGAACCTTGAGGAAGCGATGCGCCCGGATGCGCCTCCCGTATTTCCCGGACCCACGGAACAAGCAGCGACCGCAGGTGGCGGCGGTGCAACACCGGGGTTACAGCAAAAGGGAAATGTGCGCGGACCGGATACAGGCGGACTGGTCGGGGGCCCGCGTGGCGATGTCAATAAAGGACTCGCGGAGGCGGACGTCGTCATCGAAGGCGAATTCAAAACACAGGTCCAGACGCACGTGCCGATGGAGACGCACGGCATCGTAGCCGATTGGCAGCAGGACGGTCTGACCATTTACGCTTCCACACAGTTCACCGCAAGTGTTCGTGACGAAGCCTCGGAGATTCTCAATCTCCCAAAAAACAAGATTCGTGTGATCAGCGATTTCACGGGCGGAGGATTCGGAGCCAAGTACGGCATCGGCAACTTCGGACTGATGGCCATTCACCTTTCCCGGAAAGCTAGTGCTCCGGTACGTTTGATGCTGGATCGCAGGGAAGAGCACGTGTCTTCCGGGAATCGTCCCAGCAGCATTCAACGCATGAAGATCGGAGCCAAACGCGACGGTACGCTCACTGCGATCAGGAACGAAAGCTATGGGACGGGAGGGGTGGCTGCTGGCGCAGGTGTGGGATGGTGTCACTCGACGATGTATCCCTGCCCTAATGTATACACAGAGCACTACGACGTGTTCACCAACGCCGGCCCATGCGCGGCCTTTCGAGCACCCGGGCAGGTGCAGGGCATTTTTGGATTGGAACAGATGCTCGACGAACTGGCCGAGAAGATCGGCGTTGACCCGTTGGATCTCCGCGCAAAGATCGACACATCGGGCTCCCAGGACTGTCAGGCGCGCGCAGTCGAACGCCGCATCGGAGCGGAAAAGTTCGGATGGAAATCGCGCAGGCCCCCGAACGCCGATTCAGGGCCTCTGAAGCGCGGCATGGGGATGGCACAATCGCAGTGGGTTTCAGTGATGTATCCGCCGACGGCCTGCGAGGTTCGCATCCAGGGCGATGGGTCGGTGGAGGCGTTCAGCAGCGCCCAGGATATCGGTACCGGAACACGCACGGTGCTTGCGCAGGTGGTTGCCGAGGAATTCGGACTGAAGCCCGAAGAGATCGGCTCGTATATTGGCGATACGCGATACCCGATCGGTCCGCCGTCGGGCGGAAGCCGCGTGACCAGTTCGCTTACGCCCGCGGCGCGTAACGCCGCGTATCGTGCGGCACGGGACCTGGCCGAACGAATTGCGCCGGCCCTTGAGGCTCAGCCGGAAGACGTAGTATTCGAAGGAGGGCGCGTTTTCACGCGAGGAAAGCCGAAGAACGGCCTATCCTTCAAGGAAGCAGTGAAGAAAGCGAACTTCGTCGAGATTTCGCATCGGGCGAACCGCAATGCTGATTACGACGGATACCTCCTTGAGACCGAGGATTTCGCGATCGGCCGTCACGGCATCGGTGGAGTTCAGTTCGCGGAAGTGGTTGTCGATACAGAGACAGGCGTCGTAAAAGTGGAACGGATCGTGGCCGTTCACGATTGCGGACGTCCTATTAATCCGAAGTTGACCGAGAACCAGATTCTCGGTGGCGTGATTCAAGGTGTGAGCTACGCGCTCTACGAGGACCGCCGTCTCGATCCGAAGACCGGGCTGCAGCTCAACGCCAATATCGACCAATACAAAATGACGGGATCGCTCGAAACACCCCAGATCGAGGTGCACATTCTCGAACAGATCGGTGCGAACTCGTCCACCGACGCGCGCGGCGTCGCCGAACCCGCCAACATTGCCACCGCCGCCGCGATCGCGAACGCTTTCTACAACGCGACCGGCAAACGAATCCGGACGCTGCCGATGACGCCGGCTAACGTGCTGACTGCCTTGCAGGCGGCTTGAGACGGGAGGAGGCTATGCAAACTTTCGAATGGATCGATGCGACTTCGGTTGAACAGGCCGCTGCCCTCTTAGGAGAACGCAACAACATTGCGAAAGCCGGCGGGATGGATATTCTCGATTTGATGAAGGAGGGCATCCTTACGCCTTCGCGAGTCGTGAATCTAAAAACGATCGAGGGTCTGGACGGCCTGAAGTACAACGATTCACGAGGACTGACAATGGGCCCTTTGGTGACTCTGGCTCACATCGCGGCATCGCCGGAAATGCGAAAACACTATCCGGCGCTGGCGGATGCGGCTCGTCATGCGGCCACTCCGCAGGTTCGAAACGCGGCGACGATCGGTGGAAATCTGCTGCAACGACCGCGATGCTGGTACTTCCGCAATGCGCATTTTCACCAGGACGGCGAATCGAACTTCGCACGCGATGGGGAAAACCAGTATCACGCGATCTTCGACAACCAGCGGACCGCTATGGTGCAGGCATCGACCCCCGCTACTTCGTTGATCGCCTATGACGCGAGCGTGGAATTGACCGATGTTGATGGAAAGCGGCGCGTGGTCGGGCTTAAAGACTTCTTTCTTCCACCTGAGATGACTCGCGAAAGCGATACCGTGATTCAGCGCGGTGAAGTACTAACCTCGGTCACGATTCCTGCGGTGGCGAAGGTCACGCGTGCCGCGTATCACAAGCAAACCGAGCGCGACAGTTACGACTGGCCCATCTGCGACGTTGCGGTGGTACTTCAAATGGACGGTAGCAGCGTGCGTGCCGCTTCGATCGTGATGGGATGGGTGGCTCCCACGCCGCGCCGGGCATCGGAGAGCGAGCGCATCCTGACCGGAAAACGTATCACCGAAGATCTTGCGCGCGAAGCAGCGCGCGCGGCTGTAAGGGGCGCAACACCGCTATCGAAAAACTCATACAAAGTCCCGGTACTCGAGGCGGTGGTGAGACGGACAATACTTGAGGCGGTCGAATGATCCAAAGCATCCCTACTTGCAAATGGCTGCGAACGAAAGGCGCTTTCGTGCCTTATGGGAAGCCTGTGCCGTGGGAAGCCGGATACGTCTCTACCGCCGTATTCTGGTGCCTGAAAACCGCGGACGCGATGGGTCCTGACGACAGCTTCGTCCACCCGCACGCATGTGTCGCGACGCGCACATGTTTTTGTGAGCGGGAGGGTGAACCGTACACCACGGGCATCGCCGCGCAGGAAGGGAGAAGGCAAAAGCATTTTATGCCAAGCTTTTTTCGTGACATTCCAGATTTAAGATCGAGCCCCTTAAATTCTTGCGCCTTGTCGTCTGCTATGGAGAACCTTGCTCGAATGTTGTATTGGGGCTGTTCCAACGCACCCGTTTAGGGCCCAATCGGGCGCTGCTACTTGTATCGCAGGCACGACCTTGGCGATCTCCGATAAGAATAACCGTGCTACGCGATCAACATGGAAGTTTTCAACGTCCGCCCGGCCTGCCGAAGCAAGGGAGCGGCCAAGGTCGGGATTTCGATACAACCGATCGATGCCGGCGGCAAGCGACTCCGCATTTTCAGGCTCGGCCAGAATGCCGTTGCGGACAACCTCAGGAACAGCAGCGGCTCGGACGGCTACAATCGGCTTGCCGGCGGCCATCGCTTCCAGGAAAACGATGCCGAAGCCTTCTTGCAGACTGGGCAAGCAAAATACGTTCGCGCGATTATATTCCTGCGCCAGCCTGGCGAGGGATACATCGCCAAGCCAATGCATGATCGGATCCAGACGCAATCCTGTGCAGATCTCTCGGAGTCTCTTGTATTCGGGTCCGTTGCCCACGATTCGAATCTCAAGCCGCCGAATCGTATGGCGCAACTGCGCGGCAGCCTGGAGCAAGGTCACTAGCCCCTTTCTTGGATAGAAACGGCACACGGACAGGACAGTAAACTTGTCCTCGTCGGGACTAGCGGGATTTACTCGAAATAGATGGCGCCAAGCATTGAGATCGATCAACTCCGGTACAACGACCGCGCCTTGAACGCCATAGAGCTCTTCGATACGCTCGGCACAGTACCGGCTTGGGGTGACGACGAGATCGGCGCGCCGCGCATTCTTTGCCTCCAGCCGGGAGTGAAACGCCATGCTCGCTCGCGTGAACCCGGCTTCAAAACGCACAGCGTCGGCCAGGACGCCTTTTATGCAGGCGATGTGAGGGGGCGAGTTACGCTTTCCGGCAATGGAATAGCCGTCGGCATCGATGCCGATTGTGGCGTCTGCGCGGAAATCTCGTGCGCGCAGCGCTTCATTGAATAGAATGCGTGTGGCCGTAAAATTGGGCAGCTGAGCTCTCGGTCTGAGTACTTCCACGCTATTCCCCAACCTAAGGAGTCCTTCGGCCAGCAGGCGGGTACCCACATAACACCCGCTTCCTCGGCGGATGTCCGCGGGAATCGCGGTAATAAACTCAAACCGATTCACAAAAGTTCAAGCGCCAATCGAACCCTTTTAGAGAGCCAGGCGATGAGTCGGAAATCTGTGTGGGTACCCCGAGCTGTTCTTGGTGAACGATTTTACCGTTCCCGGAGTATCCATTGAGCGAGGGAGACGGCAAGAACCTCGCACACACCATGAATCACCCACCTGGTTCTCTCTTTTCAAGTTGTTGACCTTCGCGTCCCTGACGCCGTCCTCCTTTGGTCCGCGATTCTGGAGGGGAAACAGCAAAACCCTCCATAGGCCTACGTCTTCTACCCATCTGGCATGCAAACAAATGGCCACCACGTTCCTAAACCTGTTAAACAGCAGCACCCGCCGAGAAACCACGAAAAAAATATTCTTGAAAAACAGGTGCGCGCACTTCGGAACCACCCGCACAGAATCAAGGAGTTGCGGCAATCTGGTCCGTGGTTACAATTCCAGGGGCACGAGGGCTGTTCAACGCGGTTCCGGAGATCCTCGTAAGAAGAAATGAAGGTCTTAAAATTTTGCCACGGTTTCGGATGCTCGCTCGTTTTTGTAACGGTTTTGCCATGGTGAGGGTGCCAATCTATTGCGGGGATCAAAAAAGTAGTTTAGAATCAATCAAGTAGGAAGTCGGGGCGTAGCGCAGCCTGGTAGCGCACCTTCCTTGGGCGCGTGAAGTTTCCTTCCAAACCATCGATCCCGTCTCGCGCTTTCTCAGTTTCCAATAACCTGGGGAATCCGCTCTTCGCTCGACGGACAACCCCAATGGGCGTTTCAGATAGAGTTTTGATACGGTTTTGATAAAGCCGAAAAGCAGGTGCCCCCCTCGCGGGGGCATTCTGCTCTCGATTTCAGTTGCTCCCGCGAGCGCAGTTCGCAACCATTGCTTCACTCACGCGTCAGGACTGCGGAAAGCACACCCAGATGGTTCTCGCGGAGGTTGCGAGCGAGATTGCCGGTCATGGATGCAAAGTCTGGGCCCATGACCGACCCGAGGTTTGGGCCGCTCTGCGGCGGGGTGGTCATGATAGCCTTGAACCAGTCGAGCCCGGCTTGAGTGCCATCGCGCCACAGGACAGTCTTGTACTCAGCCTGCTCAAGGGCGGTGCGGGTATGCGGGCATCGCTTCGGGCTTTGCCGCAAGTCAATGTCCCCTGTTGAGACGCTGCTCCAATTCGGCGATAGCTGCGACTACCTCGTCCACGTTGGGTATCGGGCCAAAGACCATGCCAGACATGGCTTCATAGTCTCGCCGCAGATCAGCGAGCATTCGGTCGTGCGGAGTCAGAGCGAAGCTGCCTGGAATAGCTGAGGCCAGGTCAAGATCGGGCCTGCACGAAGCGCATCGCAGGGCGGCCCGCCCAATAAAGGCGGCTGGGCGCGGCAGCCTGGAAGTCGAGCGTAAGGTTACCGAGGGTGATGGGCCGCAGCGCACTCAGCCGCGAAAAATTACGCCATAGCGAGGTGCGAGGGGAAAAACGGAGGCAGGCACGCGAGCCAGCACTTCCCCGTGATCCATTGGCACAAATTGCTGTTCTGGACATGCGCCCGTTTTACGGAACAAACCGTCATCCTCGAAGCATGGGAGCCCCGCTCGTGGGCAAACCGTGTCTATTTTGCATAAGAGACGTATGAGCAATCTTAGACAGAAACTCAGCGATGGGTCTGCTAGATTAGGACCTCGCGATCATCAAAAGGAGGCTCTCATTCGGATGAGCTGCCAATGAGAAAACAGCACGCCATGGAACCGAACCGGCAAGCCGAAACCCTTTTCGTCCTCCCGAAGGCATTCCCTTTTCTGGAAAGACCTGCAGAACCGTGTCCTCTCGAGATGCTCCGGCAACACGCAGTCCGCCGTGAGCGAGTCCTCGATAAATCGGGCGAGCTTGAGCGTGAGATGCCTATCGGCGGAGCGCTGGGGGAATTGGTGGGAACGTCGCCGGCAATGCTGGGGATCTTCTCAACGATCCGGCAAGTGGCGCCCACTTCAGTTTCGGTATTGATCTGCGGAGAGACGGGCACGGGGAAGGAACTGGTCGCGCGGGAAATCCACAAGCACTCCACGCGCTCTGATGGCCCTTTTGTAGCGATCAATGCGGCGGCGTTACCCGAGAGTTTGATTGAGAGCGAATTGTTCGGCCACGAGAAGGGTGCCTTCACCGGCGCCACGGAGCGCCGCGCGGGGTGCTTTGAGCAGGCCCACGGCGGAACCCTATTTCTGGATGAGATTGGTGAAATGTCGGCATCTACTCAGCCAAAACTCTTGCGCATTCTGGAAGACCTGCGGGTGCGAAGGCTCGGCGGCAAGAGCGACATTCCCGTAAATGCTCGTGTGTTAGCCGCCACGAGCGACTCCATGGTCGCGCACTTGCGCGAAGAAATTTACTATCGCTTGAGCGTGTTTCAAATTGTGCTTCCTCCGCTCCGCGAGCGAAAGCAAGATATTCCACTCATTGCTGAAGTCATGATTCAGGATCTAAACAAGAAATATGGCGCGCGCGTTACGAGTCTGGATGCGAACGTTCTGGACCTCTTTCATGCGTATGACTGGCCCGGCAACGTGAGGGAGCTGCGCAACGCGATCGAGCGGGCTACGATCGTGGCGGGTGTTGGCAGGATTGGGCTGCATCACCTGGCTCCTCACAGCTTCGAAATGCGATCCGGTTCGAGCACATTAAGGCCGTCCCACATCAATGGCCGGCTGACGCTTGATCCTGGCCAGCCACTCTCTCAGGCGGAAGCAGCCTACATCAAACTCACGCTCGAGTACGTGAACAACGACCGGAAGCGCGCCGCCGAAATTCTCGGGATCAGTCTTCGGACGCTCCAGAGCCGTATCTGTGAATTTCGTAAAGAAGCCAAGGCCGCCGTGGACCGCGCATAATCAAACACAACCAGCGTCGCTCACTATTTGCGGCATCCTTACAAATCGGCTCACGGGGCCGGCCTGCTATTAATTTCTAAGAAACACCCTGTCGGCGACACGATGGAGCGCACCCCATCGATTGCGCAACGGACGCTGGCGACTGGGAGAATGAATAGGTCTCCAGCGCGCGCGAACAGTTCCGAAACCCAAGGCTGAGGTTGCCGGTATAGGATCAACTGGCATTTGAACCGCGGGCCACAGCCGTGCGATGAACCGCGCTGCCGAGAGGTGCTGGCTGAACCAAAGCTGACGGAGAGGTCGGTCAAGCTCCGGCTCTTGTAGGTGATCGCGAATTGGCTCAACCTACGAGTGCCGCATTCCAATCGCCGCGTTGCACCCGGCGAGCTTGCCGTCTTGAACGACCGCTATATGATCTTCTGCTAACTCGATTCCCGGAGATCGGGTCGTGGTTGGGTTTTGAAAACCGAACCACCACCTCAGATCTGGCCGAATTCTCCTGAGCAGGCGTCGTAAGACAGACGCTCTGCGCGCAGTTCTTCACAGCTTCGCCGTTATTGCGCGGCAACCGCGATGGTAACGGTGTTGGAGGCGACCCCGCCAATCTTGAGAATTACCGGCACAGCGTCGCCCGCAGGCGTGCCCTTCGGCACCTGGACATTCACCTGATAGAGACCCACGTTGCCGGGCGCCAACCCGGAGAAGCTCACTTTGGCCACCATGCCCCCAATTGTCACCGTAGGTGTGGTGGTGGTGAGGGAAAGCGGGTCGGATTGAGCGGCAAATCCTGTTGCCGGTTGGTTGGAAACCGCTCCCAGACCGGTACAGTAGATAGAGACAAATTTTCCTGCCGCCACTGGCTTCCTGCCACCGGTTTTCGAGGGCGCAGCAAGTAACTGAGTACCGGCAATCAGAACCACTCCCTGAGAAGAACCAGCTTCGTTGAGCGTGAAGATGCCGGGAGCGAAAGGTTCGATGCTAATCATCTGCTGGGTGGAAATCGCGGCGGCGCCAACCGTTGCGTTGACTATGGCTTGTGGGTGGCCGGCCATCTCCCACGGCACTTGCAGATTTACTTGATTGGTGGAAACGAAGAAAAGCGATGCGGCAACATTTCCCACTTGGAAAGTGCTTCCCGCGAGCACAGTAGGCAGAGGAATGGCGTTGGCAGATGCCTCCCCCGAGGCCAGGTTACTTCCAAAAACCGTCGCGATGCTTCCAGCTGCCACCCCCGGCATATAACTAGCTGCGTTAACGATGCCGGTCGAGGCCAATGGAGCGGCCAGCACGGGCGGATCGATCGTTGTAGCGTCGCTGGCTGAGTCATTGGAGGTATTCGACTCGCCGCCGCCCGCAACGGTAGCCCTGTTGGTCACGGTGAAGCTGAAGATGTTTCCGGGGATGGCGATCCGCTGGCCGGCCAGGAAGCCGCGATCGGCGGCCACATGGCTCTCGATCACACTGCCGGACGCGATGTCAAAACGCGTGACGGTCGATTCGCACCAGTTGCTGGCCCAGAACGACGTACCATCCGGATCCACCGCCATACCGAGCCAGCAATGATTGCCAGCCGGCGCGTTGTAGGTAGACACGAGTTTGCCAGAACCATCGAGACGAGCAATCACTCCAAAGTCCGAGATCAGCATTCCGCCGCCTGGAAGCAGCGAGAACTCTTGTGCGCCACCGACTGGGTCCGGAAGAGGAGAGCTGTTGAAGTCTGGCATCTGCGTATTGCTGCAGATGTTGAACTGTTTAACATTGGGGCCTTCCGATGTGTAATACATCGTGCACTGGTTTGGATCGAGAACAATATGACTCGATCCGCGGCTCTCAACGGCAACCGTATACTGGGCGACCAGAGTACCTGAGGAATCGAATTTCAAGATATGGCCACCGCAGTCGGCCTGGCCGACGTAGACGTTGCC
>DATLVQ010000842.1:0-5500 GCA_035577325.1 Bryobacteraceae bacterium
CCGCAGAGCGATGCGGTCGAGATGTTCCCCACGGTCGAAAAGCGGCGACCGGGCAGTTTCGAGAGCGCCACGCGCGCGCATATCCGCAATTTCATGGAAGCGGTGCGATCGCGGCAGGACCCGAGCGCGACCGTGGAGATGGGCCAGCAGACCAGCGTGGTTCTGGCCATGGCGGTTGAAGCGTTGCGCAGCGGGCGGCGAATGAAGTGGAATGCGTCGGCGAAGAAAATGGAGGTTTGAGGACGGGCTAGCGTTCTGCTCCGACTTACGCGATCGCGTTCGCTCTAATTTTGTCTTCCTTCACTTTAATTCCGAGGCCTGGCGCATCCGGCACGGTCACCGTGGCGCCTTGAATCTCCAAACCGTCGACCATCAAATCCGTCAGGAATTCAGGGCCGTTGAGCTCGGGTGGGAGTTGGAGTTCGAGGGTCGAGAATAGGTGAATGGCGGCGGTGAAACCCACGCCGGTTTCCGTCAATCCGCTGCCGAGGAGGCCCAATCCATTGGCTTCGGCGACAATCGCGCTGCGCTGGCATCCCCACAGGCCGGCGCTCTTCGCGACTTTGAGGACCACGAGGTCGCCGGCTTCCATGCGCGCGAGGCGCGCGACATCGTAGGAGCTGAAACAACCCTCGTCCATGGCGATAGGCAACTGGCTGCGTTCGCGCACGCGCTTCATGCCGAACCAGTCGACGCTGGGCACGGGCTGCTCGAGAGCACGCACCTGCTCGAGGCCCGCGATGCTGCGCAGAAACGTTTCCATGTGGATGGGTCGGTAGCTTTGATTCGCATCCAGCCAGATGTCTGCGTCGGGCCGGGCTTCAATGACGGTGCGCACGCGCGCGGCATCGACTTTTTCATCACCCGCGACTTTCAGCTTGAAACATTTCACGAAAGGATACGAGCGCGCCACATCCGCCATGGCCTGCGGCGTATCGATCGAGAGCGCATAGGTCAGGTCGATTTTGTCGCGTACCTTGCCGCCGAAGAAGCGATGCAGCGGCAGACCCGTGATTTGTCCGGCAAGATCGAGCGTCGCGGTAAGGACGGCGCTCTTGGCGAAGGGGAAGCCCTGGCTCACCGCCGGCGTGAGCCGTTCGTCGAACTGCTTCTGGAAGTAGACCTGATCGAAGGGCGAGCGGTTCAGCACGATAGGCGCAAGATAATTGCGGATGGTGCTGGTGACGCTTTCGAGGGTCTCGTAGCTCCAGCTTGGGATGGTATTGGTCTCGCCCCAGCCGACATGGCCGTCGGCCGATTCCATGCGAACGAAAACGTAGCGGCCGCCCTGGCCCGCCGTCCCGACCTTGCCTCGGCCGATCACGAACGTGTGCCGGAATTCGACGCTGGTGGGGAAGACATCGATCTTCTTGATGACAGCGCCTTTTCCGGCGCCCGCCGCGGCAGCTGCTGTGAGCAGGCCGGCGCCGGATGCAACGGCGGTTTTCAAGAAACTGCGGCGTTCGGTTTTCACGGGGCCATTCTAACGCAGGGAGTGGGCAGGCGCTCGTTCAAGCTTGTGGTTCATTTAGTCGAGCGCGGCGTCGGCGCCGCCGGTCGCTGGCCAGGATGATGAGGTAGAGAGCGATCAGCAGCGCGGCAGCGGACACAACGAATTGCCAGACATGATGGCGCAAGAAAGCCGTGGATTCCTGCCCAAGTTTCACACCCAGCCAGGCTTCTCCGGTGTAGCGCAGCGTGCGGGCCAGCAGGATCACCAGAAGGAACGGCAGGAAGCGGGTGTGCAGCGCGCCGGCGGAAATCACGAAGAATTTCAGCGGCATGGGAACCGGCATCAGAGCCGGCACGAAGATGGTGGCCAGTCCGAAACGCTGGAACCACTCGCTGAAGCGCTGCAGGCGCCCCGGTTCGGCGCGTTTCAAAAATCGCCGGCCGCCGCGGCGCGCAACTAAGAACAAGACCGCGTTGCCGATGGTCGATCCGGTAATGGAAATGGCCGCGTACATGTAGGCGTGCGGCGGGTCCTTGACCGCAAGGAAAATCAGGTAGGCGTCCAACCCGTTGGGAAGGGGAAGCCCGGTGGAATCCAGAATAGCGAGCAGCAGCAGTCCCCAGGGGCCGATGGCCACCAGGAAATTCGTCAGGTTGCGGAGCAACACTCATTCTAACCTTGAGAGAAAATAGTCAGGCACGATATGCTAACCCGCCGCCAGGCGCTGGCCGCGCTCGGCGCGTCCGCTGTGCCCCGGTACCCGATCATCGATCCGCACGTGCATGTGTGGAAACGCGACCGGCGCTATCCCTGGGCACAAGAAACCACGCGGCCGCCGGAAAAGGATGCCACACCAGAGATGCTGCTCGATTTGATGCGGGCGAATAGTGTCGCGCGCACCGTCATTATTCAGGTGATTTATTATCGCTGGGACAATAGTTACGCGGCTGACGTGCTGCGGCAATATCCCCAATATTTTCGCGGTGTCGCGCGCGTAAATCCGGAGAGCCCGCAAGCTCCCGACGATCTTTCACGCCTGGTCGAGGAGCAGGGCTTCCAGGGCGTGCGGCTGAGTCCGGCGGGCGACGCGAAGGGCGACTGGATTCGCGGGCCGCTGATGCCGCCTCTGTGGAAGCGCTGCCTCGATCTGAAAGTCCCGATGACCATTCTGACGGACATCGGCCGCATGCCGGATATCGCCCGGCTGGCGGAGAAATTTCCCGATCTCACGGTGGTTATCGATCACATGGCGGATTCTCCGGCGGACCGGCCCGACGAACTGCGGAAACTGCAAGCGCTGGTTCGGTATCCGCGCGTCTTTGTGAAAGTGTCGCACACGTGGTCGGTGTCTAAGCAGCCGTATCCCTACGCCGACGCGCAGGCGCAGGTGAAACGGCTGTACGATACGTTCGGCCCGCGACGGCTGATGTGGGGCACCGACTGGCCGATCGTCGAGGCGCATTGCGGCTACTCCAGGGCGCTGGCCATGGTGCGCGACGAGATGAAATTTCTTAACGAAGAGGATAAGAAATGGATGCTGAGCGGAACGGTCGAACGGGTTTGGAAGTGGAGTTAGTCGATTTCTTTCGAAAATGGGTAGAGGGAACGGACCGCCAGAATGCGTGCTTTGGGTCCCGGGTTCCTGGATGCATAGAATCCCACGGTGCAATTCAGGCGGAAGAAATAAGCATCGCCCGCACGGGCCGGGTGGCGGCCCTCAACGCCGTCGGTTCCACCGCCAGCGACCATGTCGCCTGAGCCGTCGAGCACGAGATAAATCTCTTCCGCCTTATCGTGATGGTGCGGGAAATTTGTTCCGCCCGGCTCGAACTCCATGATGAAGAGGCTGGTGAGCACTTCACCGGCGGCGATTTTGTCGCGCTTGCTGTTTTTGTCACCGATCAGTAGTTGATAGAGGACGGAGTCTGGATGGCCGGAGACCGTTTGCCATTTGACGTCGTCGAAGTTGGCGATCGTGGGCCCAGGATAAGCCGTAACGCGCACGCGATCCGCGGGCACCTTGAATCCCATCACAATCATACGCACGCCAGAATTTCCCGCGATGACATGGCGCTGACCCGGAACCACGTAGAAAAAATCGTGCTTCCGCAGCTTGATCCCTTTGGTTACGCAATCGAGCGTGCCGCTGCCATCCAACACGACGTATGCCTCTTCCTCAAACCGGCGCGCCACGGCTTCGCACGCGCCACCGGGATCGATCGTAATTTCACCGAAACGCGCCACACCGCGGGGCACTTTGGATTGCGAATCGCCCACCCCGAAGAGCGGCTTGTAGTGGCAAGTGGATGTGCTCATCTCGGCCTTCTGCTCGCGGACGTCCGGCAGATAGCGACGCAAAAACGTCGGGTCGACAGTTCGCTCGCTCGCGAACAGCGGCAACACGCACAGCAGAAGCCACGCCCTCATTTCCCCACCACCTCGCGTATCACGCGTAGAAAATTTCCGCCCATGATCTTCTTGATATCCGGCTCGCTGTAACCGCGCTTGAGCAGCGCCGCGGTGAGCGCCGGCATTTTCGATTCGTCCTCCAGGCCCTGCGGCGAATCCGAAATGCCATCAAAATCGCTGCCGATGCCGACGTGATCGATGCCCGCAATCTTCACTACGTGGTCGATGTGCGCCACGACATCGTCGAGCGACGCCATGCTCTTGCGCGGGTGCGCCCAGTCGTTCTTCATGTGCATTTCGGCGTGATAATCGTCGAGCGCTTTGCCGGTGAGGTTGGGCTCGGCGCTGCCGATAGCGTTGATATTGCGCATGTCGTTGTCGGCCTCCTTCTGGTTGAGGAAGCCGCCGCCGAAATTGATTCCTACGACTCCGCCATTCTTTGCCAGGGCACGGAACATATCGTCGGTCATGTTGCGCGGGAATTCGGAAATCGCCCGGCATGACGAGTGCGAAGCGATCACGGGCTTGGAGGTGACTGCCAGCGTATCGTAAAACGCTTTGTCGGAGACATGCGAGATATCGACGATCATGCCGATGCGGTTCATTTCATGCACAACGTCTCTGCCAAACTCGGTCAGGCCGTTGTGCTTGGGCTTGTCGGTAGAGGAGTCGGCCCAGTTGTTGTCACGGAAATGCGTGAGCGTCATGGAGCGGATGCCCATGCGGTGATACATGCGCAGCACAGCCAGATCATCGGCGATCTGGTGGCCGCCTTCCAGCGTTAGCACCGCTGCAATTTTGTGCGCACGCACAATGCGCTCGATGTCGGAAGCGCTGGTGGCCAGTTCGATGCGATCCGGGTAGCGATCGAGCACACCCTGCATGGCATCGCGCATATCGAGCGTGCGGCGCACGGCTTCGGAGCCTTTGTAATACATCGGCACCCAGAGCGCGAAGAACGGCGCGTGCATGCCGCCTTCCTGCAGGCGCACAAGGTCGGCCTGACCGTCGGGAAGGCGCTTGCCGATATCGGCATGCTCAATGAGCACGCGCTGCATGGTATCGATGTGACTATCAATACCGATGACCTCGGACTGGATGCGCCGGGCACGCGCGGCGATTTCGTCAGCCGCGAACGCCGGCACAGAAAGAAGAAGGATCAGGCAGCAAGAAGTTCGTTTGAACACAATGACCCCTATGATAAACCCGCCCCGACTCCCGTACACTAGTGAGGTATGAAGCTAAGAGCCTTCCTGCCGGCCACCGCCTTGCTCGCGCTTGCCTCCGCATTCGCCGCCGATTCCAAAGACGTTAAGTTGCCGCCGCCATTTGCCACGCCTTCAGTAGATAATGGCCCGCACGTGGTTGAGCGCCCCGAAGGCGCCGATCTCAAGCTGCCCGCCGGATTCCAGGTTGATATTTATGCCGAGGGATTCGAGCAGCCGCGCTTTATGGCGATTGGACCTGGCGGCGAACTGCTGGTTTCCGACAGTACCAAGAACGGTTCGGTCTACGTGATTGCGGACGGCGCCAAGAATTTCAAGCCCGAACAGCGCAAGAAACTGATCGAAGGTCTGGAGCGGCCCTATGGGTTGGCATTCTGGCAGGACTATCTGTACGTCGGTGAGACGACCTCGA
>DATLVQ010000843.1:0-2870 GCA_035577325.1 Bryobacteraceae bacterium
ACGCCGCCTGGGCCTGATCTATCGCAAGGATAAGGCGCTATCCAAGGCGGCTTTGGGGTTCATTCAAGTGGTGCTTGAGAATTTCGGCGAATCGGCGCTGGATCATAAGAAGAATCAGCGCCTCGCGAGCTCGATAAAATCATGATGATGCGATGCGCGGCATGCGGCAGGATTCTGAAGGGCAATGAGCAGAAGTGCCCGCGTTGCGGCGATCCGGTGGCCGAGAAGGCTGCTCTGGTGATGAAGACGTCCACGATTCTGATTTCAGCCGACGATGTCGATGGCGTCTACCGCTCCGTCCACGATGTTCCCGAGCCGCTGCGCAAGAAGTTGCTGCGCACCACCAACAGCGTCAATTCGCGTACGATTCTGATCGCCGACCGGCGCGGCCGTCAGGAGATTGCCAAAGCATTAAAAAAACTGCCCGGCTCGGCGCAGCGGCGTCTTTCCAATTCGCTCTTAACCGGCAATGCGCCCCCGCCCTTACCGAAAATCACGATCGCCCAAGCCGTAGGCATTCTGCTCGCCGGAGCCACAGGCCTGCTGGCTTGGCTCATTCTGACCCACAATTAACCTGGAACAGGTACTAATGTCCTGCAAAGACTTCGTTGGTCTCGCGCCGCAGCTCCATTTTGCTCCGGCTCGGTGCCGGACGCCGTCTCTGAGCCGCGCCCGGAGGAAGGGGTATTAAGATCCGGGCTGCATCATGCCACCAGAGGCAATGCCTATACTTTCTTCCTCGGCGCCGTCGTTTCCCGCCCCATCTTCTCAATCTCTGTGAACTGCACCCGGCGCTCTTCATCCATCGCCAGGTTCGAAAGAATCACCGCCACCGAATCCGCCAGTCCGACTTCCAGATCCGCCAGCGGCCGCTTGCCGTCCCGGCAGCGTGCGAAAAAGCTCTCGAGTTCCGTGTCCACCGGATTGCGCTGCTCTTCTTGCAACATCACGCCTTTCGCCGTTAGCCAGCGCCGCGCGAATTTCACTTCGCGGTTCAGGAAACCATCGTTCCCGGATAGTTCCAGGTCGGTGGTCATGATCGGAATCGGACCATTGACGCCGCCCGACGCCACCATGGTCGCTCCCGCCACAAATTTCTCTTTCTTCTTTTCGTCCGCTTTCGTCACCGTAGTGGTCCGTGAAGGTTCCCGATACCACCAGGCGATCGCCGGATGCACGTCGTCGCCCACCGTGATCTCGATCGTGCCGTCCGTCCCCATAATGATTTCGCCCATTTCGGGGCGCGAGCCATTGAAATACGGCAGAAACTGGTTCGTGCTGATAGAAGAGTAAGTCAGCTTCTGTCCTTGCGGATATTTGTAGATCAGCTGGATGTTGTCGTAAACGTTGCGGCCGTCCTTCAGCATGTCCAGGCTGCCCAGGCCCATCACGAATTCGGGTGACGAGCCGAACATCCAGTCGGCAATGTCCACTTGGTGCGAAGTCAGCTCCGCCGTCAGCCCGCCGGACATCGAGCGGTAAAGCCGCCAGTTGGCGATGTTTTCCTCGCCGCCCGGCTTCATCGTCCAGAGCGAGCTCGGCTTGTTGATCATGTTGCGGTGCCACTGCGCATGGATATGGTGCACGTTGCCCAGAATGCCCTTGTCCACCATGCTCTTCACGGTTTGGTAGAAGTAGCTGTAGCGCCGCTGCAGGCCGGTTTGCAGAATTTGCTTGGGCCGCTCCTGTGAGAGCGCGCGCAGCGCGTGGACTTCCTCCGCCTTGAAGACCAGGCATTTCTCGCAGAAGACGTGCTTGCCCGCCGTCAAAGCATCCCGCGTGATCGGAAAGTGAACGAACAGCGGCACCGTCACGAAAACGGCGTCCACGTCTTTGTCCACCAGCAGCTCGCGATAATCCTTGTACGTCTTCGGATTGTTGCCGATCGTCTGGACGCCGCGCTCGAGATTCTGCGGCTGAATATCGCACAGCGCCACGCAACGCCCGTTATCGATGCTCTTGATATGTTTCAGCAGATAAGAGCCGCGGCTGCCCGTGCCGATCATGCCGAATTGCACTTGGCTGTTGGCCGCTTTCACGGTCTGGATAGCGGGCGCGCCCTCGATCTTGCGGGCGGCGGCGAGCACGGTCGCCGCCCCGGCCGCCTTAACCACATCGCGCCGCGTGAAGTCCTTCGATTGGGACATGTTGATTCCTTGCCGATTTCGTTTGGGAAACTGATTTTCAGTCTATCCGGTTTGAGTCCGTGTTTACAACACGGCCGGGAGCCAGCCGCTCTACCAATGTGCGCTATGCTCGTTTCTTATGGCGCGCAGAGCGGCGGTCTTCGGTTGTTCCGGACAACTTGGCGTGGAGCTGGTCCGCGAGCTCAAAGCGCGCGGCTACGACGTCCAGGGCTGGGAACGCGCCGCCGTGGACATTACGAATCGCGAAAAAGTGGAGCGCGTGCTCGCCGGGTTCGACCCGAAGCTGGTCTTCAACGCCGCCGCGTACAACCAGGTGGATGTCGCCGAAAAAGAGCCCCAGGCCGCTTACACGGCCAATGCATTCGGCGTGCGCAATCTCGCCCTCGCCTGCCGCCAGCTCGATGCCCAGCTCGTCCATTATTCGACCGATTACGTCTTCGACGGCCTGGCCGAGCGCCCCTATCGCGAGGACGACCCGACGCATCCATTGGGCGCCTACGCAGTCTCCAAGCTCGCTGGTGAGTTATACGCGCAGGCCTACCTGGAGCGCCCCCTGATCGTCCGCACCTGCGGCGTTTTCGGCCCTAGCGGCCTCAAAACCAACCGCGGCAACTTCGTCGAACTGATGCTCCGTCGCGCCCAGGACGGCCAGCCCATCAAAGTGGTCGAAGACCACATCGGCTCGCCAACCTATGCGCCCCTGCTCGCCGCCCGCACCATCGA
>DATLVQ010000844.1:0-7297 GCA_035577325.1 Bryobacteraceae bacterium
GGGCAGAATGCCGGCGACGGCGTAGGACTTACCGTCCAGCACCAGCACTCGTCCAAGGATGTTCGGATCACCGGACAGGCGCTGCTGCCAGAAACGGTAGCTCAGCACAACCGTGAACTGCTCGCCGGGCTGGATGGGCCTGCCGAGAGCCAACGGAATACCCACCACCTCGAAAAAGTTGCCCGTCACGCGCATCACGTGCAGGTCGTAGGTGTCGTCGCCGAATCGCCAGTTCGATTCGGCTTCCAGGAAACTGCCGGCCAGGGCGTCGAACAGGTGGGCATCGCGCAGGAAACGGTACTTGTTCATCTCGATGTCGCTATTGCCGCCGATCTGCATCGAAGCCAGCGTTTCCGGATTGCGGCAGGAGGGCTGGCTGAACAGGAACTCCATCGTGAGGCTGAAGATGGTCGTATTCGCGCCGATGCCGAGCGCCAGGGAAAAGATCGCCGCGGCTGCAAATCCTGGATTGCGGCGGAGCGCGCGCAGTGCATAGCGGAGATCGGACAGCAGGTCTTCCAGCCATTTAAGCTGCCACGCCGCGCGTGTCTGTTCGCGCATGCGCACCGCCGAGCCAAATTCGCGCCGCGCCCGTGACAGGGCCTCGCTTCGCGAGATGCCAGTCTGTTCCAGCTCATCGGCGCGCGACTCGATGTGGAACTGCGCTTCGTCATCGAGCTCGCGGTCGAAGCTCCCTCGATGCCAAAGATACTTTAGCCGCCGCGCCAGTTCTTTCAGCCAGTTCATGGTGGCCCCTATGCCGTCCGCATTACGAGCTGGATGGCCTCGACAAGCCGTTCAAACTGCTTGGATTCGCGCTCCAACTGTTTCCGGCCCTCGGACGTCAGTTTGTAAAACCGTGCCTTGCGATTGTTTTCAGACGTACCCCACTCGGCCGTGAGCCAGCCTTTCACGAGCATGCGGTTGAGCGCCGGATATAGGGAGCCTTCCTCGATTTCGAGAGCGTCCTCGGACGAATCCTTGATGCGGCGCGCGATGGCATAACCGTGCAGCGGGCCGCGCGCCAGCGTGCGCAGGACCAGTAGGTACAGCGTACCGGGCAGAAATTCCGACGTGTTGGTTTCCAGAACTGATTCCCTCGTCTAGACTAGGTATAGTCCCGACAGGGGAAGTATGTCAAGCGGTTTTTCGCCGACCGCGCGACCGGCTGGTATTCTGTGGATTACAACACGACTGCCCATGCAATTCCACAGTTCTGCCTGCAAGCGCCGCACGAAAGCACTGCTCTGGTGCACGGCCTCGCTCGCGCTCGGGTCGCTGGCCGGCTGCAAGCACCCCGAGCCGGGCTCCGCCGCGGCGCCGTCCGCCGGCGGGCTGCGCCCCTTGAATCTGGTCGTGGTGACGATCGATACCCTGCGGCCCGATCATCTGCATTGCTACGGTTATTCGAAAATCGAAACGCCAACGCTCGATGGCATCGCGCAAGCTGGCGTTCTATTCGAAAATGCCGTCACCTCCACGCCGCTAACGCCGCCTTCGCACGCGAGTATTTTCACTGGTCTCTATCCCACGAAACATCACGTGCGCAACACTGGCGGATTCATCCTGCAGCCGTCATCGACGACGTTGGCAACGATTCTCCAGCAGCAGGGTTGGGACACAGCTGCGTTCGTCAGCTCAGCGGTGCTCAAAAAGCTGTTCGGCTTCAACCAGGGCTTCGCGGTTTACGACGATCAGATGCCCAACCCTGGTAACAGACAGGAATTTTTGGAAGATCCCGAGCGCAACGCAGCCGCTACCGTGGATCGCGCGCTCACTTGGCTCCAAGCGCAGAATGGCAAGCCGTATTTTCTCTGGGTCCACGTCTACGATCCGCACCTGCCCTACCGCCCGCCCGCGCCCTTCCGCGAGAGGTACAAAGACCGGCCTTACGATGGCGAGATTGCCTATGCGGATCGCGAGCTCGGGGGCCTGTTCGATGCGGTTCGTAAGAAATCGCCCGTGGACAAAACGGTGATCGCCGTGCTGTCGGATCATGGCGAAAGCCTGGGCGAGCATGGCGAGTTCACGCATGGCGTCTTTCTCTACGACGCCACGCTGCGCGTTGCATTCCTGATGTCCGGACCGGGCATTCCAGCCGGATTGAGGGTCAAGCAGCAGGCCCGGACGGTCGACTTCCTGCCCACTGTTCTGGAACTGATGGGCGGCAAGCCGCCCGCGCCGGTTGAGGGCGCGAGTCTGGTCCCAGCGCTTACCGGGGGCGAGGCCAATACCGCCGTTTCCTACGCCGAGACTTTGTATCCGAAGATCAACATGGGCTGGGCGGAGCTGCGCGCCATCCGTACCAATCGCTGGAAATACATCCGCGCGCCCAAGCCGGAGCTTTATGACCTATCGCAAGACCCGGCGGAACGCGCCAATGTGATTCAGAGCCACGCGCCCGATGTGCAACGATTCGAGGCGCAGCTGAAAGCCGTGATCGGCGGCGACGGGAACGAGAAAGTCCAGACCGAGCTGGTCGATTCACGCACCATGGATCAATTGAAGTCGCTCGGCTATCTTTCCGGCCAGGGCGCGCGGGCGTACAATCTGACGGGCCAGGGGATCGATCCGAAGGATCGCGCAGGCATTTTGAAAATGCTGGCGGTAGCGGAGGACCCGGACTCACACTTGCCCGAACCGCGCCGCATTGGGCTACTCGAAGAGGCGATCAAACAGGACCCGACCAACCCCGATCTCTACTATCAGCTTGGCGGCAAGTATGAAAAGAATGGGCGCCACGCCGACGCCATGAAGCTATATTATTCGGCCATTCAAAAAGGCATGGACAGCGGGAGGTTGCATTCCCGGATCGGGGATCTGCTGGTGCGATCCGGAAGGAAAGACGAGGCGATTGTCGAGTACGAAAAGGCCGCACAGTTCAATCCCTCCGACGCCGAGAGCCAGACCAATTTGGCGACGGCATATCTTGAAAAAGGGCGCATCGCCGATGCCGAGCGCGTCTTCAAGTGGACCGTGACGGCTAATCCGTCGTACGCCGCCGCCTACAACGGTCTAGGGCTTATCGCTATACAGAAGCAGGACGCCTTAACGGCGCGCGGCTACTTCGAAAAGGCGACGCAGCTGGATCCCGATCTGGTGGAGGCGCAATTGAATCTAGGCCTGATCTACAAAATGACGGGGGACCGGGCGCATGCGCGCGAGCGTTTCGAAATTTTTCTGGCCAGAGCGTCGCCGAAACAGTACGGCGAGGTCATTCCTAAGGTGCGCGAGGCGCTGGTGGCGCTGCAATAGATTAAGAGGCTAGACTGGAAAACGAGATGGAACCAGAAGTCGGACGGCGCCTCCAAAAAATCGAAGCCATCCTGGCTGCCGTCGCTGCAAGCCAGGCCGCTGCCGAGGAGCGAGCGAAACGTGCCGAAGCGCGCATGGACCGTGCCGAAGCTCGCATGGACCGCGCCGAAGCTCGCATGGACCGAGCCGAAGCGCGTTCGCAGCAACTGGAAGCCCGCTTCGAAAAACGCATGCGCGGCTTCGAAAAACTCGTAAAGATCGGCATGAAGGAGATTATCGAGCTCGGCCGGCAGCAGCGCGAGACCGATCACAAGTTGAACGCGCTGATCGATTCGCAGCAGCGCACGGAAGCGACCTTTCGGGCGTTGATGCATAGTCTCCGGCGCGGCGGCAATGGCCACAATGGCGGCCGCACGCGCTAAACCGCTCTCGCGGCTGATCCCTTACGCTAGTATTCTTTTCCTCGCTCTAGCGGCGCTCGCGGCGGCCCAGGAATCTGATCGCCCCTCCTGCGACGAGTCTCGAGGCGCAGGTTTGCGCGAGGAAGCGCGCCGGTCTGTGCAAAAACGCCAGTTTGAACAGGCGGTGTTACAATTCCGGCAGGCTTTCGAGGCATGTCCACAGCAGAGCGCCGTGCTGCTTGAACTTTCCGATGCGCAGGCACACGGGCGCCACTTCCAGGAAGCGATCCGGACAGCACAACAGTTTCTCGAGACTCAACATGGCTCGATATCCGGCAGGCTGGCCCTTGCCAACGCCTACTTCATGGCGCAGCGTTTCGACGAAGCGCGCCGGGAGGCGGCTCTCGTTCTGAAGAGCGATCCAGCCCAGTCCACAGCTCTCAAGCTGAAAGGCAATATCGAATATCTGGTGGGAGAATTCGATCGCGCCGAGGACACGTTCATCAGCCTGCTCGACAAATTGCCCGGCGATGAAGAGGCGCCTTACATGCTCGGCCGGATTTACTATCAGCAAGGCCGTTTTGACTACGCCATCGGCCAGTTCCAACGCGTCCTGAAGATTGATCCGCGGTCCTATAAGGCGTACGACAATATGGGACTCTGTTACCAGGCCCTAGGCGACAGCGAGATGGCCACCCGGTGTTTTTTGACCGCTATCAAAATGGTGGAAAAAGACCATCCCGATTACGATTGGGCCTATGCCAATTTGGCTAGCCTGCTGCTTGAAAAAGGCGAAGCCCAACAAGCGTTCGCCGCCGCCTCAAAAGCGGCTGACCGCAATCCGCTTTCCGCGCGGAATTTCTACATCGGGGGCAAAGCGCTGTGCAAGCTCGAGAAGACGAACCTGTGCATGAACTGGCTGGAGCGTTCGGTTTCGCTCGACCCCAATTATCCCGATCCGCTGTATTTGCTGGCCAAGGTTTACAGTCAGCTCGGCCAGGAACAAAAGGCGAAGCAGACGCTTGAGAGATTTCGCGCAGTCAAAGCCAAGGCGCCGTCCGTCCGCCGGTAGTTCAGCGAAAGATGGCGCCCTCCATCGAGCCCGCTAGCTGAGTGGCCGCGACGACGACCTTATCTTCGTTCACCCTTACAGTCAGGATGTTCGCGCCAAGAACGGACTGTTATTGCTGGCCAAGGGACAGGAAGTGACGCTACCGGTTCTCGGCCGGCTCAAGTCTTTCGCCGCGAAGGTTGGGATTGCCGAACCCATCCGGGTGCTGGTTGGGAAGCCTGAGAGGGTATAAGCACCGGGAGCGTAAACAAGTAACTTATAGAGCTTGCTACAACAGCGGGCTCTGAAGGCGGAATGCCCGTCAGTGGAGCAATCATTTCACTTGCAGCACGAAGGATTGGGTCGCGGTGTGGCCTGCGGCATCTTCGGCGGTCAGGGTGTAGCGTATGTCGCGGTCCGGCATGACGGGGAAGCAGCGGCTGGCCGAAGGCCAGACGCGTTCCACCGCGGGATCGAGACGCACCGCCTTGGCATTGGCCACGCCGTAGCATAGCAGCGCTTTTTCGCCGCGGCGAATCATGCCAGGGGAGGCATAAAAGCTCAGGATCTTCAGCTGGCCGCTGCCATAGGCCTCGGTGATCTCACGGTCGAACTTGGCCTGTTGCGCCGCGGCCGCCCGCTCCATGCGCCGGTTGTCGTTCCAGCGCGAGGTGAACACCCAGGCTGTATAGAGCGCTCCCAATACCACAGCAGCCGTGGTATACGGCAGGACCTTACGCAGTACCTGCATCGAACGTTTTTCGACCGGCATCCTAAACCTATTATCCCAGTGAAACAATCAAGTGTTATGGAAAAGCCGACCTTCGATCCGGGCCTGACACAGAAGTACACCGGCGCCATCCGCCGCAGCATCAACAAAGACGGCACCTTCAACGTGCATCGCCGCGGAACCACCTGGCGCGACGTGAACGCCTACCTCTACCTCATCAACGTGCCATGGCCGGCCTTTCTCGGCATCATCTTTGCGGCTTATCTGGCGGTGAACACGCTGTTCGCGCTGATCTATTACTCGCTCGGCCCCGGGGAACTGCAAGGAGCGGCTGCGCCCACTGAAATGGCGCATTTTCTCACGTCCTTCTTCTTCAGCGCGCAAACGCTCACTACCGTCGGCTACGGCAGCATCTCACCCAGGGGGACGGCGGCGAGCATTGTGGCGGCGCTCGAGGCCATGGTGGGTCTAATGGGTTTCGCGCTGGCGACGGGCCTTCTGTTCGGGCGCGTTTCGCGGCCTTCGGCCAGAATCGGCTACAGCGAGAAGATGGCGATGACGCCCTATCTGGATGGCACCAGCTTGCAGTTCCGAATCGTGAATCTACGCGCCAATAACCTGATGGAGCTCGAGGCCAAAGTGCTCTTCATGACAGTGGAGGGCCCGCCGGGGCAACAGCGGAGGGATTACAAAGTGCTCAAGCTGGAGCGTCACGGCGTCTTTTTCTTTCCGCTGACGTGGACCATCGTGCATCCTATCGACGAGCACAGCCCGTTGCGCGGGAAAACGGCGGAGGATCTGGAGCGGCTGCAGGCGGAGATCCTGATCCTCATCAAAGGCTATGACGATACCTTCAGCCAGACGGTACACTCACGGTACTCTTACCGATACGACGAGATCGCGTGGGGCGTGCGCTTCGTTCCAGCATTCGATACGGATGCGCACGGCGATCTGGTGCTGCAAGTCAACAAGGTAGGAGCACTGGCGACGCTGGATGACCATGTATGACGGCGCAGGCGGGAGTTATTTTCGCTGCTGGAGTTTTCGATATTGCGCGGCAATGAACGCCGGCTCGTCCGGCTCGCCCTTCGGCTGCATGTGCTTGGTGATCGACCAGCGGTGGATCCACGAAAATCCGCCGGGCCCGGCGTAGAGATCCTGCAGGAGGTAGGCTTCGTCCTCGAGTGCCTGGTCGAGGGTCACGAACCGGTAGCCGCGCGACCGCAGCATCTGCAGCACAGCCGACATGGATTCGGCATTCAACCGATTTGCGTGCAGCAGTAAAATCTGCGGGAATGCGTGTCCGGCGACCTCGCGCGCGCGGCTTTCAAAGAACGCTACGACCGATTCCAGGTACGGCACGTAGGCTTCGGTCGCTCGCTCCACCATGGCGCGATCGCCACGGCCGAGCGCGCTTCCATAAACCGCGGCGAACATGTAATCGGAATTGTCGAGGGTCACCGGCGCCACGCGATATCCGTGTGCGGCGAGAAAATCCTCGATGGCGCGCCTGGTCTCCATGTCGAGCCCGGTGTGGAGATACGGATGGCGGAAATAGCGCAGCCGCCGGCCGCGACCGGCGAGTGCGGCGCGCGTTACGGTCTCTCCGCGAATGATTTCCTCCTCAAACTGTGACACCGGCGTGCGGCTGAGGTCGGCATGAGAAAAAGTGTGATTGCCGAGATCCGCGCCGGCATCGAGCCACATGTCGAGAACCATACGCAGCTCGCGCGGTATCATATCGCGGCAGCGGCCTTCGTTGACAAAGCCGGTTACGGGAACCCGCTGCGCGGTGAACGGCGCGAGCAAACGTTCGGTCATGCGGCGGACAGACTGGAAATCGCAAGGGCCGCCATCGCC